>CACBSE010000001.1 GCA_902541775.1 uncultured Litorivicinus sp.
TCCAGTCTCCTCAAATCGCCTTTTTGCGCGTCTCGCGAATACAAATAAGCCAACACAGAGAATCACCAACATCGCGATCCAAATAATGAATCCAGTCGAATCGTCAACCACTGGCAGTGGTGTATGGAAGCCACGAGCGTTTAAATAAAAGGAACCAATTTCAATCGAGTTTTTTGGCGCTGGAAGTGACGGCAAAAATATTGCGAAGTTCCAGAACATAATCTGCAACAACAGTGGAACGTTCCTAAAAATCTCTATGTAGGCAAGCGCGCCCCTGGAGATAAGCCAGTTAGGAGATAGCCGAATTACGCCGATAAAAAAACCGAGAATCGTTGCCGCAAGGATCCCGAGCACAGCGACCAATATCGTGTTCTGTATTCCAACGAAAAATACATCTATGTAGGTTGATTCACCGAGTTTGTAGTCAAAGAAAGGACTGAAGCCAATCTGAAACGGTGCCACCTCATCAAAGAAGCTGGTTCCTGTTTGGATGCCACGGGCAACCAAATTATCGACTGTTGTTTGAAATAACGAATAAAAACCATAAGTCACCAAAGCCAAAGCTAGGATTTGGAAGACTAATGCTCTGAACTTAGGGTCTCGATGCAAGGGAACACGGGCACGTTCTGTCACAATACAATCCGTTGATTATTAAAGAAAGACCGGGCAATTGCCCGGTCTGGTATCGGATCCGATTAACGAATCGGTGGAGCGTAAAGGATACCACCACGAGTCCACAGATCATTCACTGAACCTGCACGTGGAATACCGATCTTGGCAACGGTGCGCTCATAAATTTCACCATAGTTACCAACTTGCTTGATCGCGTTGTAAGACCAATCAGAGCCGAGACCTAAAAGCTCACCCATATTGCCTTCGGTACCAACCAAGCGAGCTATACCAGGATTACCCGGGTTAGCCTTTAGACCATCGATATTTCCGGATGTAATGCCCATCTCTTCAGCATTGATCAATGCATACAGGGTCATCGCAACGATATCCATCCACTGATCATCGCCTTGGCGGACGACAGGGCCAAGTGGCTCTTTAGAGATCGTTTCTGGCAGAATCGTTACACCCGCTGGACCTACTTTCATTTCAGTTGACAGCGCAGCCAACTGAGACTTATCCGAGGTCAGTACGTCACAAGCTCCACCCTCGAATCCTTCACGTGTTTGTGTTGATGTCTCGTAACCAACTGGCGTGAACTTCATGTTGTTGTTCCGGAAGTAATCAGCCATGTTCAACTCGGTTGTGGTACCTGCTTGAACGCAGATACTGGCACCATCGAGCTCAAGTGTTGATTTGATGCCAGAGTCCTTCATGACCATGAAGCCCTGACCATCGATGTAGTTGTAGTACGTGAAGTTCAGACCTAGTGATGCTTCTCGGGTTAGGGTATGAGTCGTGTTACGTGACAAGACGTCGACCTCACCCGAAGCGAGAGCTGTAAAGCGCTCTTTAGCGGTCAGAGGGATAAACACAACTTTGCTTGCATCGCCGAGGACTGCCGCCGCGATCGCATCACAGACAGCGGCATCGATGCCTTGCATACGACCAGCATCATCCGGTGCTGAAAATCCTGGCACGCCACCACTGACGCCACATTTTAGCTCACCACGAGCTTTAACATCATCCAGCGTACCGGCTGATGCGACTTGAGCAACTGCGACAGCCGACGCTGCGAGGGCAGTTGCAAACTTTGCAGACAATTTCATGGAATAACTCCTGAATAAAGCGGTTTGTTTTAATCTTCATACGGGCCTTATCTGTAATTCGTAGGCACCCATCATTTGAGCCAGCACCTGTTATGCCGTGACAAGTTCGGGTGTACCCGCCGCCATAGCTGAGCAAACTAGCATTAGGCTATTGCTTTCACAAGCGAAAAAGCCTCAGGTTTGCGCAAAAATTGCACAAATGCAGTACATCAGCCTTCGGTAAATATGAGCATCGTCCCAGAAAATACAATGCTCGCGCCAACCCATGCGCCGAATACCGGTCGACGAGCTGAAATTACCCAAAGAACGGGCAAGATAAAAACCAGAGCGGTCGAGCTCAGAGTCGATACAACTCCTGCCTCACCACTTTTGTAATGCAAACATCACAAGTATAATCGCGACGTCAAAATCAATCACGGCGCTCCCCACGGTGTTGAGAACGACTACTGCGGTTGCGGTCCACGCAGAATGATAGCGCTAGATACCCCGACTGGAAAATTCGTACATAATGACTTACGCAACCGCTGCGATCGCAGCTCGAACTGCTAAGGCCGCAATTGGATCAATACCTTGTGCCATCAACGGTCGTAACAAGAAAAACCCTCCAGCCTGGCCAGCGGCAGCCAAAAATTCAAAAGGAAGTCCAACAGGCAAAGATCCGTGTACTGTCGGCCAATGGCTTGAAGACGACCGCTTTTGCCCGTTGCCATACGCAATCACGACTCCTTTTTTGACCAGGACACCCCAGGAACACCGAGAGAGATATCACCTCGTTTAGAAAAAATACCTGCTACTACCGTCAATGGCGCATTGAACACAACCATCACTGCGTTCAGTCACGGTCCAACTCAGCGGGGTTCAGCAAATAAAAAAGTGTCGTCCGGAAAAATGGTGAGAAGGCCTGAGATTAACGCAACTGGTATCGATTCAGCTGTCAGCGTCAGTAACCCCCCGGAGACCATCTCTACAACTAAAAGACCGAAAGCCATAATCAGCATATGGATACGATTGAATCGAATTGCCCCAAGCACACGAGATGGTTTTATGGCAAGCACGCCGGCAATCGCAATGCATAGTGATGTACCCAGCTCTGTTAGTTATTGCACTGACATTTACCAGTCGAGATCGTCAGGGATCCGTGGATAGTCATCATCTTGCACCTCAAGTTTCGCGAGATGCGAGAAAATTTCTCGGCCTTCAAGTCGTTCTATGCATTTTTCGAGGACATCTCTCGGAACGATACATATTGCACCATCGAGCTCGATTAGACCGATCATTCCACGGGCCAATCGATCTCTCACGTCGGAACTCACTGGGAATGGTCTGATTTTTTTTCCGTAAGGGAAGCGAAAATCAACGCGTTGAGCGTCATTGCCGCGATCAATTAGATTTGATTTCACCATATCACGGACCTGAGCAAGCTTCTCCGCCCTCAAACGCTTAGCCTTACGCTCCGTGGCTAACGTTTGGTCGCGAACTTTTTTCTCATTCCGTGCTTTTTGCTGCGCTTCTTGCAGGCTTTCCTGAACCCCCGGCCCTTTCGCTTCTTTTGGCCCAACTCGCTGCTGATGCTTGGCTTGCTTTGCTTTCTTTTTATCAGCGACGCCGAGAGCGAGTAACTGATCTTGCAGTGACTTACTCATGAGAGTATTCCTCGTAATACGACTCGGCTAGTTCCTCAAAGCGCGTATACTGTCCCAGGAATGCCAGTCTTATCTTACCGATAGGACCGTTTCGCTGTTTGCCGATGATGATCTCCGCAATACCTTTCTGTTCAGTATTCTCGTTATACACCTCGTCTCGATAAATAAAGCAGATAACGTCTGCATCCTGTTCAATTGCTCCAGATTCGCGTAAATCAGACATCACGGGACGTTTATTTGGTCGTTGCTCCAGAGAACGGTTTAACTGGGACAGCGCAACGACAGGACAACTTAGCTCTTTTGCCAACGCCTTCAAAGAGCGGGAGATCTCTGAAATTTCACCTGCTCTATTTTCGCTGCCTCCAGCTACCTGCATCAGCTGAAGATAATCAATCATGATCATGCCAAGCCCCTCCGGATGCTGCCGCGCGATGCGCCGCGCACGAGTTCGTAACTCGGTTGGTGTCAGTGCTGGCGTGTCATCGATGTAAAGAGGCTTTTCATTCAGCAAACTAAATGCCGACGTTAGACGAGGCCAATCTTCATCACCTAATTTACCGGTACGAACCTTGGTCTGATCAATACGACCGAGGGATGAAAGCATCCGCATAACGATCGATTCACCTGACATTTCCATTGAAAACACCAGCGTTGGCTTTTCTGATTTGATAACGCAGGATTCGACCAAGCACATCGCAAAGGCGGTTTTACCCATCGACGGACGACCTGCAATAATCACTAGGTCAGATTGTTGGAGCCCTGCTGTCATCTGATCGAGTTTCTTAAATCCGGTCGATATGCCTGTAATTTCCGAATCTGACGCATACAGATCATCAATTTTTCTGAGCGCAACTTTTAAGTAATGATTGACCGCCTCAGGCCCACCTCGTGACGGCCTTTCCTCACTAATTCTAAAAACAATGGATTCTGCTTCATCGAGGATTTCATCAACGCTCCGGCCCGCTGGCTTCCGGGCATTCTCAGACATCTCACCAGCGACACGAATTAACTGCCGAAGGACTGCGCGGTCACGAATAATTTCTGCATAAGCAGTGACGTTACTGGCACTTGAAGCGCTCGCTGCCAATTCAGATAAATACGCAATACCCCCCGCGTTGTCCGCCTCATCTACTACGTTAAGCTGCTCAGAAATAGTAAGCACATCCAAAGGGTGACTTCGTTCATTAACCCTAGACATCGCCTCAAAAATCAGCCGATGCTCGGGCAAATAGAAATCTTCTTTAGTCACCATTTCAGCAACTTGATCCCAAGTTTGTGCATCGAGCAATAGGCCACCGAGTAACGATTGCTCAGCCTCTCTAGAGTGGGGAGGGGTTTTCAACTGTTCTAGTACTGAATCGTCTGCTGCCATACTTTCTCCATGAGGGCCCTGCATCATACTCAGTGAAGCGGACTTCGACCAAACTCTCTCAACAAAGTTGCTAGCCGATCCTCGGAGATTCTGATCGTTAGTTGCGTCTCACCAAGCTTAGTCGTTGATTCGTATAATACATCAGCCTCTTGGTATAACTTGGCCCGAAGCTTGCCTTCCGATGGTTGCAACACCAAATGATGTTCTTTCGGTGTCTCACCAATCGCTTCAGCAAGCGCCAAACCCAGGTCCTCGAGCCCGGCTCCACTGCTAGCTGAAATCCAGACGCGACCAGCCTCATCCCGCCCTGGTTTCACGTTAGGACGCATATCCACCTTGTTCATTACAACAACGCGAGGGACTTCATGGGCTCCAATTTCGTACAAGACCTCAAGAACGGCTTGTTCTTGCATCAACCGATCAGCATGCGCTCCATCTTGAACGAACATTAGAGCGTCTGCTTCGGCAGCCTCTTCAAGTGTCGCCCTAAATGCATCAACAAGGGCGTGTGGCAGGTTTTGAACAAACCCGACGGTATCAGCCACTATCGTTGAAGCACCACCCGGTAAAGTGATTTTCCGAAGTGTTGGATCAAGAGTCGCAAACAATTGGTCTGCCGCATAAATATGCGCCTCAGTCAATCGATTAAACAGCGTCGATTTTCCTGCATTGGTGTAACCAACTAGCGCGATCGTTGGAATTGCATTTCTGCGGCGCACTCGTCGACCTTGGTTTCTTGCCTTACGCACCTTCTCAAGTCGGCCTTTGAGAGAAGTCATGCGAACAGAAATCAAGCGGCGATCGGTTTCTAACTGTGTCTCGCCTGGGCCACGCAAACCGATGCCCCCCTTTTGCCGCTCAAGGTGAGTCCATCCACGGATCAATCGAGTTCGAATATGATCAAGTTGAGCAAGCTCAACTTGGAGCTTACCCTCAAAGGTTTTTGCGCGACTCGCGAAGATATCGAGGATCAAGCCCGAACGATCTATCACTCTGGCTTTAACTTGCCTCTCAAGATTGCGCTCTTGGCTGGGCGACAAATGACCATCGAAGATGACTAAGTCCGCCTCAGTTTCTTGGACAAGAGCTGCCAATTCCTCGACTTTGCCAACCCCAACGTAATTGGCAGGACTGGGCCTTTGGCGCTTTGCGGTTAACTTACCGACGATCTCTGCACCCGCCGAAGTTACCAGTGAAAAAAATTCCTCGACATCAGGAATGTAAAACGGCTCTCGAATGGTCACTGAGCATATAATGGCCCGATCACCACCAGTTTCGCGCTCAAAGAACACGATCAAGTACTCCAGACAACCAAACTTTTCCTTTTTCTACCGGTATCGAATCGGATACCTCAA
Organism: uncultured Litorivicinus sp.; assembly: GCA_902541775.1. Taxonomy (GTDB): domain Bacteria; phylum Pseudomonadota; class Gammaproteobacteria; order Pseudomonadales; family Litorivicinaceae; genus HIMB30. The sequence continues at coordinate 6,089 of CACBSE010000001.1, forward strand.
TCAATGTGTTAGAGTCGGTGCGCCATGATCGCAACCAGGTCAGTTGTCGCTTTGCCAACTGTCGAGTTGCTGCTTTCGCCTGATCTTTCATTTCATTTTTTGAGAGATCACCATCAAGGTATTGCCACATTTGGCGATATCCGACACTCCGCATCGATGGGCAGTCTAGAGTCAATGCTGGCCTCTGGCGCAACATCTCAACTTCAGCTTCAAAACCACGTTGTAGCATTGAGTCAAAGCGTCTATTGAGGCGATCTTTTAATTGTTCCCGATCAGACGGCACCATTGCTAGTACTGACAAATCAACCGCTTGCCCAACGATTGAGGTATCTGCCTGTCCGCCTGACCAAAATGAACAAATGGATTCCCCAGTGACAAGTCGTACCTCAAGTGCACGCTCAATGCGTGACGAGTGATTTGAATGAATCAAATCCGCCGCCTCCGGATCAAGCTCCTGCAGCCACGCATGGATAGCAGGCCACCCCTCTAACTCGGCCTTCCCTCGAATTTTCTCTCGAATGACTGGATCAGCCGCTGGCAGTGTATCCAAACCGTCGAGTAACGACTTTAAATACATGATTGTCCCGCCAACAAGACAAGGTACTCGGCCGTGATCCCATGCGCTTTGAATCAAGATCTCTGCATGTGTCACAAACTGACCCGCATCGAACGCATGTTCGGGCGGCACGAGATCAATCAAGTCATGTGGGCACTCGGCAAGCTCTTCGGCTGTTGGTTTCGCTGAACCGATATCTAAGTGCTGATAAACCATCACCGAATCGGCACTGATCACTCTTAACGGTAATCCAGTTCCAAGCACCATTGCGAGATCAGTTTTTCCAATTCCTGTGGGGCCTGTAATAACAAGGAGTGGTCTAGGGTTTGCTGACATGGGCCTAGTCTAGCCGATCCTTGACTTGGGGTAGAGTCCTCACTATGATCCGCCTCCTCGCAGACCTTAGCCCAGGTGGCGAAATTGGTAGACGCGCTAGCTTCAGGTGCTAGTGGGGGAAACCCCGTGGAGGTTCAAGTCCTCTCCTGGGCACCATCCGTAGACCAATAATATAATAAAATTCAATAAGTTAGTATTTTTAAGAGCTCTGAAACGCATTTTTTAGGGACTTTTGTAGGGACATATGCCTACACTGGTCGCATGGATGAGCTCATGAACCTCAAACACCTGACTCAAAATAATGGCTACTGGCAGTACGAACGCCGTGTGCCCAAGGCCGTTTTATCGCACCCCTACTGGGAGCAAAAAAAAGCATGGAAACGACCATTGGGACTGAAAATCGGAAGCCCCGTTGAAGATGTGCTGTCCGCATGGAAAGAGCTCCACCAAACCTTTGAGACTTCACTGGCAAATATCAAAGAACGTAATCCGCACATCTTGGACAAACGTGAGCGTCGTCGTCGGGCTGAAGCCCACCTGAAAATGTTTAACCTCAGACCACACGACGGTTCACTCGCGGGCATCGACGATGATAATGAACGCAATCATCAACGTGATTACATCGACAATGTCCGTGAACTGTCTGGTGCATTTGATGATTACGTTCACTGGGAACAAACCCATCAGATGAAAGCACGAGAAAATGGAAGCGGCCTCAAGCCTAGAATCCGCCACATGCCTCCCGATGTTCAACTGCAAAGGGAAGCATGGATCGCCTATACCGAAGACAAGTCGGTCAAAGCACCCGTCGTCTTCGGCGACCTCTGGGACATCTACGCCTCCGGCAAAAATCTTGACCTGAACGATCGGAAGAACAAGAAAACCCTCAGCCGATGGAAATCGTTCATGGATATCGTTGGTGATGAAGTACTGACGAATCGAACCATCAATGACGGGCTAAGGGATTGGGTGAACGCTCAAAGAGGCCGTGAGGTTCAAGATCAAACGCTTAGACGAGAGCTTGGTGTTATCCGTGCTGTACTGAACTATGCACGGCAAGCAAAAGCGCTCGACCTGCAGTGGGTTATTCCGCAGATCGACGTCAAGACCGAAGAAAAGCAACGTCCAGTCATCTCCAAAGCGGACTACCAGAGATTCTGGGAGCTCATCCAAGATGAGACAGAAAAAAAGTATAAGCCTTGGAAGGAGTTTGTATTCACGATCCTCTGCCAGTCCTCAACCATCCTGTCAGAGCTCATGCGGCTTGAACGGAAAGACATCCATCTCGACAAAGAAACACCCTACATCAGTCTCTATGGTACTGAGCTAAAAACCAAGGAACGCGAACGTATCGTGCCTCTACCCTTCCGCACTGATCGACTCAAAGACCTTCTTGAAAAGATGAACGAAGGACAGGAGGCGGCACTCCCTCCATCACTAGTTCAAGTGACTGGCAATAAATTGGAGTGGGTTACCTCAGAGTCAAATATCAATCGACAGCTCAACGATTACATCAAGATGTGCGACTCAGATACACAGGGCTATACCACATACAGCACGCGTCATAGCTTCAAGCTCTACCTGCAACTCTCAGGAGCCAACCCGATGGACATCCTCTATCTCGCAGGATGGGCAGGTGACAACGGCCAGTCTCAAATGCTCAAGCACTACGGCAGACAAGGGATTGGATCAACTGAAATGGTCAAACGGCTTGAGGTTGCTGTTCGCTCAGCGATGCACTTCCTCAATCAGCGTGATGAGAAGGTGGTTCAGCTCTACAAATCCTGAGGAGTGAGGGTCTACCTAGGTACCCCCTGAGCAAACCTTGGCATCCCTTATGCATATCTCATCCTAGATGTCAGGATGACGTCACTCCTGCGTCCCTTAGGACACTTCTGATTCCCTCAGGTGTCCTAGGGAGTTTTTGTTAACGGTTGAATTTGACCTCAGTCTTCTCTCGATTGAATCGAGATACTAGTTGATCTGATACAGAGCAACTGTGCCAGTCATTTCAAACGCAATCGCTAACAGTGGCTTACCAGTTGGGCTGTCTTTGGCTGCAATGAACTCCAAACCTTCTGGTGAGTTATGGTTAGCAGACGGCATCATATAATCGACCAAATGAGGATCTGAAGGGAGCGTTATATCGTAAGCAAAGATCGCATTATTACGCTCCATCCCGATGAATGCATAGGTACGATCACCGATTGTCCCTAATGCCAATGCTTCAGGCTCAGGCCCTTTATCATCTGATCGATCATCTCTTTCTTCTGCTCCACCGTTGGCGTTAAAAACGTCAGGGGAACGCTTTGAGATGATGTGTTCGAACGCATTTCCGCTATCAAATACCAGACGACCCTCTTCTGACCAAATCGAGAACGAACGGCCGCCGTAAGCATAGATCAGATCATGATCACCATCACCATCGGTATCACCCATGGTGGTGGTTGTTTTGAGCCTGCCTAAATGCTCTGGCTTCTGAAGCTCATCGGCATTTGGGAACATCGTTTTGTCGAGCGTGAGCTTCGCAACGCGTGTCTCTTCTGAAAAACCATCATAATCTTTCGCATCACCTTCGTTGGCTGTCACCAAGTAAGTCGCACCGTTGATTTCGTATGTTGCGATCGCATCAGGTTGATACATCATCAGCACAGGCCAGCGCTTCATATTGATGCCGCCATCTTTATTCGACATGTCGTGGCTCATGCGTGAAACGTTCTTAACGCCTAAACCAACGATATCTGCCACTTTTTTTGCATTGATATCAATCACTGCGACTGCGTTATTTTCCTGAAGAGTCACGTATGCAGTTGCCCCGTCAGCTGAAAAAGCCACGTACTCAGGTTCAGCGTCGGCAGCGAAGCTTTGACCTGGCTTTGCGATGCGAGCGCCAGCTGGAACATTAAAATCAGTGAGACCGATTTGCGTCACAGTTGCGTTTGAAGGACCAGACGCTAGGTCGATGAGTGTGAATCCGCCTTCTGGGTCGACGCTGTAGTCGTCGGATGGTTCGCCTTCATTTGCAGTCAGCAGATAGCGACCATCTGGGGAGAAAGCAACATTATCAGGCAACGCACCTGTTTCAAACGTCGCAAGCAATGAGCCTTTGCTATCAAACAGCTTCACCATTCCGGCAGCATCAGCAGGCTTCACCTTAATCGATGCTGCAATAAGATCTCCATGCACAGCCACTGCAGTGACATCACCACCATCGAGATCAAACGGAGTTGTTAACGACGGCGCTGACGGTGTAGCAATTGAGATGCGCTCGATGGTGCCGGTTTCAGAGGCTGTGACCATGAGTGACTGTGAGGCAGCATGGTAGCGAAGCATCTCAGCGTAGCCTTCACCTTGGCCTATTTGAATTTCACCGATTTGTTTCATTTCAAGCGCGGAAGCCGGAAGTGACGCAAGTAAAGCGAAGCTGCAAGCAACCGTGGTTAAACGAACGCGATTTGAGAAAGGCATAGATCACTCCTGAAGATAAAAACCTCAGAGTAAGTTTTGAAAATGACAAATCAGTGAAATTTTTATGAACCTTTAGTTAACTCAAATCGCTGTTTTGGGAACACCTTGGCATCATTTATGCATCTCTCATCCTTGATGTCAGAAAGACGTCGGACTCCTGCTCCCTTAGGACACTCTTGATTCCCTCAGGTGTCCTAGGGGTCTTTTTTCACAAATCAGTCTTCATAGACCTTTTTGCAATCGGAACGATAGCAATAAATGATGTCTAGATTGGTGGTCATGAAGTAAACCATCCCATCATCTGTAACAGCTGTCCCGCCTGCCTTATCTCCCCCTATTGAACTTGTCGAAACGGCATGAGCTTTCGGAGGAAAGTCTGCCTGACCTCCAACTAACACCAAAAGACACCCTGCGATCACTGTCAAAACAGTCTTCGTATAACGATCCATATTTCACCTATTTATCGATATTTATCAATGGTTTATTAACAAAAAGAGCTTGCAATTTAGCCCTGATATTGCTATAATATTACTGAAAATCGCCCTATCTGTTCAGATTGGATAACGATCGTTCAACTCATCTCAAATCCCTTTTTGAACAGGACGATTCATCATGTCGAAGACAAACCAATCCATCGTATTAGACCCTTCAGAGACTGCTCAGGTACTTGAGCTCCAAGACCTACTGAACAAAGACGGTATGGATAGATCAATCTCTCAGGTCATTGAGTATGCACTCAGGGTCGCTATAGCTAACGCTAAAGCACCACCTAATGCGGACTTCAGGGAGAAAGGGGCTCTCTTTAGTGACCCCTTTGAAAGAACTATTTGAGTTAGTCATAACGTACTAACAACAAAGGCGATAGGGTTGCTTAAGTGTGTCTTAAGTGACTACTTAAGCTACCCTCCGCCCTATGCAGACCACATCTCTTCAAAGGGAACTTCAAAGGCTCTCCGACGACATTGAAGTACCCAACTATGAGGACAGAGATCACCACAGATTCCCTGAGCATCTCATGGTGGATGATCCTGACTTTGATGCCCTTGTTCAGGAGCTATGGGAGGCCTCTAGGCCGCCTCAGGACTCCGTAGCAGAGACTCATCGAGACTACCTTCGCTCTATCCTTTTAAACCTTGCTAGAGGCGCTCTCACGAGGCAGTGGACGATCTTTTCAGGTAACAACAATGTTTACTCTGAAGGTGGTCTAATGCATGCCCTAGGATTCATCAGTAGGAGGCGTGTACAGGCTATTCTAGAGCTCCTAGAAAGCCGTGGTGAGCTTCTGAAGGTCACCGGTAAGAAATACCAGAAGCAAGGACAGGCGAACCTCTACTGGGCCTCTGAAAAGCTCAGAGAGAGGCTCATTTGGGTTGGTCTTCAGACGATGTCTCCATCCTCCTTTTCCATACCTTTTCTTCGTATCAACGATCCTGAAGAATCAGCGAAGAATTTCGTTTGGCCTACGGATCATGAAGACTATCTAGATATGCAGACCATCAATGGGTTTGCCAAAGACCATAATTGGGCCATGAAATCTGCAATTCAGCTCGTCTTCAAGCACGATCCTTTCAGAGCAGGTCGACTACACACTCCTTTTCAAAACCTACCATCACGGCACTACAAGATCAGAATCAATACTCAGATCAATGGGGAACCCATTTGTGAACTGGACTTCAATGCGAATCATCTGCGGATGCTCCTAGCAACCAATCAACGTGATGTCGTTGGGAGCGATGATGCCTACGCCGCCATTGCTGACGAAGCAAACGTAGAGCGCAATTCAGTCAAAGGCTTCTTCACCGTGGCAATGAACTGTCCTAGCTTTGAAAAAGCTCATCACGCCGCTAGAGAAACTTCTTACAGAGTCCCCTATGAGGACTGCAAAGCTGTCTACAAGGCATTTGAGGCGATCTATCCGGGCATTCAGTTATTCAGCGAAGGGATCAATTTCGGCGTGATAGCACAGAATCTTGAGGGTCGTATCCTGCGGAAAGTCATGCTCCAAGGTATTCAAGAGAACATCTTCGCTCTACCCATCCATGACGCTATTGCTGTTGAACTGGATCATATGAGTTGGGCTTGTGATGCGATGAGAGTGTGCTGGGAGGCAGAGATGAAGGAGATTCATAAGGGTGCTAAGGCAATGGCTAGCACTGCCCACGGATAACCTCCGCAACAGTTTCAAGGAACTCCGTGGCAATTTTGAGCTATACAGATCAAGAACGATGAGAAGAATTTTTTTTGCGATACAGGTGATGATTGGAAAGAAAAATTGATCCTCTCTATTCCCTTGCGCTCAGACGATGCTAAACAGTTATTTATTTAAAAATTCAAGCGAAACGCTCTGAATATGTACTTATCGGGTACCCTCTTCGCGGGCATCCAGACCTTGTCTGTCGGTCGGTCTCGCTCATAAATAGTTTTTTCCTTCTCCAGAGCCCACCAAGTCACCGGGACACCGCTCACGACATAAGAATCATAAACATCTCTTGCAAATAAACCACAGTCTTCTCGATTCCTTGGTCCTTCCGTTTTTCCATCTACATAGCCAATACAGCCCGTTTCCGAAAGGATGACAGAAACTTTATTTTCATTCGCCCACTTAGTGAGTCTCGCAGCATCTTTTTTTACAGCTTTCGTTACTGCCTCCGTATGCGGATTGCCTACAACTCCACTCCTATATTTTGCTTGCTGAAGGAATTTATCTGGTTCGTAGTTGTGAAATCCGTAGACGATATCCTCATAGGGAATGGGCTTAACCAAATTATTGACGGATGAATGTCTGTAACGTGTTTTTTTTCGATTAGCGAAAAGAGATTTGCCGATTCCCTCTAATATAATCACTCGATCTGGACTTATTGCTCTTATTGCTTCAACAGCGTTTGAGGCAATTTTTAACCACTTATCTCTCTTTGACGAAGACGGCGCTGGGAGTTCGAACTCAGGTTCGTTAAGCAAATTGAAACTCAGTCGATCCCGTTCAATGTGTTTAAAGCTCTCTGCTAAAAACGTCCATGCCTCTGCAAACGCTTGTTGTGTTGCCTCTTCCTCTTCCAAGCTCGTTTGTAATTTAGAGGTATTCTTACCGCTTATTTTCCTCTGATCATATGCCTTCAATGATAAGACCACGTGAAGATTTGTTTTCTCTAACACAGCCTTCGTGAAAGCTACTATGCGTTCTTTGGTGAGGCCTTTGAACCCTTTTCTACAGTACCCTTCAATGATCCAGTCGGCACAAACAATCAAGACAACATGGGAAAAGCCATACGTTTCCAGCGGAGAAAGATGCAGAACCAGTTTTTCAGCAGTCCTAACCTCTGATGCTCCTGACCACAGGGCCATCGAGTTAATGCCAACACCGGTCAGCCCTTTTATAGGCATAGGCTTCTCTACCTGAACAGGGCCTGCCTTACCAGAGTTCCAATTAACAGCAAAACCATACTGCGCGATAGAAAAAAAACACAAAAAGAAAAACACATTCTTCTGCCAAGTCATTCTTCGCATTAAAGAGGCCTCAATCCGTCAAACTAAGAGTCAGACTAGGATTATCGAACTTAAAACGATTTGCAAACCTAGGCAGGTGACATTGATTACGACAAAGTGATCTAGGGGCCCCCGGTGGGTTGCTTAGGGGTGGTCGTGAATAAATTTAGGGACATTTGTAGGGACATTACAAAGAATGTAGCCACATTTTTAGAAAAGCACGTGGTACAATCCCAGTATAATAGGGCTTTTAAGAACTGACCGAATTTGTTATTGGTGCCTCTCCTGGGCACCAATTAACACAAGCGATCCCCTTCCCTTCTGTTTATTTATAGTGCAGCGTTTTATCGTATCTTATGCTAGTGCCACAAATCGTGTCACACTACGATGCGAATGATGGATAAATACATTGCCATTCGGGGCAAATCGAAGTCCTAATCTTGTAGAAGATGACACAACGAATAACAAGCTGAATTCTATCAGCGATCATTTTTCAATCTCGGTCTTCGGATACGCCAGCTCTCGATTGCCCGAGCACGAGCGCACAGAGTTCCCAAACTCTATGAACGAAACCAAAAGGTCATTTCTCAGCTTACTTCACCATACTAAATGCAGACTTACTCGCCATTGATTCGTCTGATTCGCCCACACCACAAGGCTTTCAGAACGAGTTATGGAGATCACGTGATTGCACATCCCTTGGTCCTAGTCCATCACCAGTAAAGTCAAGAAAATTTAAAAATCATAAATTTTTCTGATGAATAGTCGATACTTACTCAATGAGTCGGCGATCTATCAATGCAATTGTAATCCTTATCTGGTTCGGCGCTCAATCTGCCGCTGCCACTGAGCTATCGAAGCGTATTAACCAAACTGTAAGACTCGGAGAATCTTTTGGAGTCTGGATCGATGCCGATGTTGCTCTAAATCAAGAGCCCACTCTGAACTACACTATGTTTTCACAAACCTTCAAGACGTTTTCAGATCTAAACCCAGTCAATCTCGAGCAATATGCACACCTTTTCCCTGAAGAATTTTGGGCTTTAAATCAGTACCTAATGCAACTGTATACTGATGGCTCTATTAGCGCTGCGTCGCTTGCGGAATTTCGCCAATCGACAGCGAATGGTTTAGCCCGATTCTTGGCGCAACCTCGAATCAATGATGGCAAACCACCCGATAGAAAAGTTGTTTCGACGCAGAGCCCTGAGCTGGATTTTTTTTTAGAGCTAGTCAGGCAATCAACAGCAGGGAAAGAACCAGAAAAAATTCTTCGGGTTGACATGGAAAAATCGATAGATGAGGCCATAGATCAAAAATCGTTGTCATTGCTCAAGAGTTGGTTCCCCAATTCGAGGTTTCGTAGTAGTTTTTTTAGTGGAGATAAACCTCAATTCGACGCCAGCTTCATTAGTCCTTTAATCGATAACAAATACTCCAATCTGTTTGGACAAACCGTATTCTCTAGAAACAAAGACGGATACAAAGTGAGCCAAGGACTTGGATTCCGAATACTGGATCCCCAGGGCGATAAGGTGCTTGGAGCAAATATGTTCGTTGATCATCAACCCGCAAAACATCACACTCGGGGCAGTATTGGTGTAGAACTTCTCAGTAATTCGACAAAGATTTTTGCGAACCGTTATGTCCCATTAAGTGACTTCAAAACCGTCTCCGATCGTGTCTCACATCGCCCTGCCGATGGATGGGACGCCTCGTTACAAGTCGCTTTACCCTATTTGTCAAATCTTTATCTCACCTATGCACTTGAAGCGTGGAATTTTGGAGCTGCCGAAAAGTCTAAAATTCGCTCCACAGGTCTAAAGGGCGAGATCCTGCCCAACTTCTCTCTTGAAGTTGCACGACGACATGCAAGTGGAACGACCAAGGATCAGACTGTAGCCAAACTCACCTATAGTAGTATTTCTGATGGTCATGATGGCTCGACTCCTTTTAATTACAGGGAATCACACGAGATATTCGATACTTATCGATACCACTTTGTCGAGAGAGACCAGTCAATGCCGATGGCGACCTCGTGTTCACCTGTTTCATTCGGTAGTGTTAGTTTCGAGACCGACACCTTGGGAGCGACCAGCTTCAATGGGTGGACGGTTCTTAATCAACGGATAATATTAGGCACAACGAGAATTGCAGGTACGTTGACTCCAACAGATTCAACATATCCTACAGGGTCACCGGGTGATGCTGAAGTAGCAACCTTTACCTCAATGACATCAACAGTGGTAGCCGACGCATCTGAGGGCTCCCAAGCAGCGCGACTGGTATCTACCGGAGTCCAATCAAGCTCCTTTGCTGTTGTCCGTGGCCCAGCTATTTATACCAATCTAACCGCGGCACTGGAGACATCTGATACAGTCAGTTTCGACTGGAAAGCAGAAAATGGTGCAGATAGCTTCGATATTTTTGGCTACTTCATCAATGAGACGACCGGCAATACATACTCGGTGCTAAACGAAACCGGCACAACTTCGACTTGGCAAACAGTGACATTTTCTATTCCCGAGGAAGGAGCGTATCGCTTCGTTTTTGTCTCTGGGAGCTATGATGAGACTGGTGGACAGGCTTTGGGAGCATCCCTATACCTGGACAACATCGTGGTTAACGCTGATTTGAGCGCCTGCGAAGCATTACAAAATCAATAATCCTAGTAGGACCCTTACCATCAGTACGTAGTCGCGTTTAGATGTATACACATAATCGAATGGAGAAACTTTTAGTATCAATCGGTTCGTAAAGGAATTGATCGAAAATACAATTAAGTAACTCAAATCGGCAATCAATACTGTGACACGACTTTCGTGTCACATTTTATCCATTAAATTTCCTATAAAAAATTGTTAGATACATACTTTATTGAAAATTACTTTAGATCCTCTCAGGGGCACTATTTCAATACCAATTAATTTGTTCAAATTTAGATATCTACTATCATTTTCAGTTCTAAAATGCCGTGTTTTAAGGACTTTTGTAAGGACATATGATTACACTAGACATATGGTTAAGCTTACGAGTCTCAAATATCTGACCCAAAATAATGGTTACTGGCAGTATGAACGCCGTGTACCCAAGGCTGTTTTATCGCACCCTTACTGGGGTCGAAAAAAATCATGGAAACGTCCACTTAGACTCAAAGTTGGAGCTCCTGTTGACGACGTGCTATCTGCATGGAAAGAGCTTCATAAAATGTTTGAGACGTCTCTTGCCAAGATCAAAGAGCGTAATCCACACATCTTGGACAAACGTGAGCGTCGCCATCGTGCCGAAGCATACCTCAAGATGTTTGATCTCAAACCCCACGATGGATCGCTTGAAGGCATCGACAATGATAGCGAGCGCAGTCATCAAGTTGACTACATCGACAATGTCCGTGAGTTATCTGGTGCGTTTGATGACTACGTGCATTGGGAACAGACCCATCAGGCGAAACCACGAAAAAATGGGAGCGGTCTTAAGCCTAGAATCCGAAACATGCCCCCTAATGTTCAACTACAAAGGGAAGCGTGGATCGCCTTCACCGAAGACAAATCCATCTAGGCACCCACCGTCATCAGCGATCTCTGGGATATTTACGCCTCAGGCAGAAACCTTGACCTCAACGATCGGAAAAACAAAAAAACATTTAGCCGGTGGCGATCGTTCATGGATATCGTAGGCAATCAAGTGCTGACGAATCAGACCATCAATGACGGGCTAAAGGCTTGGGTGAACGCTCAACAAGGCCGTGCGGTTCAAGATCAGACACTTAAACGGGAGCTAGGTGTCATCCGCGCTGTACTGAACTATGCACGGCGAGCGAAAGCACTCGACCTCCAGTGGGTTATCCCGCGGATCGACATCAAAACCGAAAAAAAGCAACGTCCAGTCATCTCCAAAGAGGATTACCAAAGATTCTGGGAGCTCATCCAAGATGAGACAGACAAGAAGTACAGGCCTTGGAAAGAATTCGTATTCACGATTCTCTGTCAATCCTCAACCATCCTGTCAGAGCTCATGAGGCTTGAACGAAAAGACATCCACCTCGATGGAGAGACAGCCTATATCAGCCTTTACGATACAGAGCTGAAAACCAAGGATCGCAAGCGCATCGTGCCGTTACCCTTCAGAACTAACCAACTTCAAAAGCTTCTTGAACTGATGAACGAAGGACAAGAGTCAGCGCTGCCACCTTCAGTTGTAAAGATGACGGGTAAAAAAGCAGAGTGGGTGACGTCAGAGTCGAATATCAATAGACAGCTCAACGCTTACATCAAGATGTGTGACTCAGAGGCACAGGCCTATACAACATACAGCACACGTCATAGCTTCAAGCTCTACCTTCAAATTGCAGGGGTCAACCATTTGGATATTGTTTTGCTCGCAGGGTGGACGGGTAATAACATCCCTTCAGAAATGCTCAAGCACTTCGGCAGACAAGGAATTGAATCGCCTGAGATGATCAAGCGGCTTGAAGGTGCTGTTCGCTCAGCAATGCACTTTCTCAATGAGCGCGACGAGAAGGTCGTTCAGCTCTACAAATCCTGAGCATTGAGGGCTACCCAGGTACCCCTGAGCCGACCTGCACATCCTTTATACGTCTCTCAAGCGTCCTCAGGGTTTCTATCCCATCATCCCATGTGTCATGGCCGCAATAGGGTGCGTCCTGCTGAGGGGAAACTTTGGACACTAATAGGCAATCAAAGTAGTGCGAACTTAGTCCAACGTGACACGATCCTTTATTTATTTTCTTGAATGATTCTTCCGAGTTCGTGGACTTCAAAAATTTGTGAATTGTGTTCAGAAAATGCTGGATGTTCGATCACTGATTTGAAGAGATCGCTTTTACAGTAATCTTGCATACTCTCCTCATCTTCCCACAGATAAATACCTCCAAATCTACCCTCATCAAAATTATAGATAAAATGTTTGATAATTAACCCAGGAACTGCAGCCCACACTGGAGCCCCTTCAATTACCATCGATTCATAATCGGAACGATTAATCTCACTTGTAAAAGTGACCACCTGGATATGCATTTACTTTCCTTCATAAGTGTCGAGAGTTTTCTATTGCTGACAGACTATTAATTTGCTGGCTCATAAATTCCTTTATCTTTGCGCACCTTAAAGGCAAACAACACGAAGAAAAGGTAGCTAAGCTGGCCAGACCAGGGCACCCATACTCTCTTCATCATAGGTTGAAGTCCGCTAGCTCATATTTTGAGCGTATCGCGATAAGCCAATTTCGTAAAGAAGCGCCAAATGGCTTCTTTTCGCCAACCTAAGCGGCCAGTATTGGTCACGGAAAAACAATCTTGGGGCCCTCAATAGGCTGCCTAATGGCGCTTTTAAAAAAGAAAAAGTGTCAATTTCTGCTTAGATTCTTGCTTATAAGGGTGGCGGGAATGGCCTAAAACAGGGACTCCTTGCCCCGAAAGTCTATGCCCATCAGATAACCATGGAAGGTATCCATCCCCGCCATGTCGCAGGTTAGTACGACCATCGTCAACGACAAATACTGCTTTTGTATACGTCCAACATCAGTGCCTAGGCACACCTTGGCATCCCTTATGCGTGTCTCATTCAAGATGTCAGAAAGACGTCGGACTCCTGCTCCCGTAGGACACTCTTGATTCCCTCAAGTGTCCTAAGGGTCTTTTTATCGAAAATCAGTCTTCATAAACCTTTCTGCAATCGGAACGATAGCTATAGATGATATCGAGATTGGTAGTCATGAGGTAAACCATTCCATTGCCTGTAACGGTTTGTTCCACCTGCCTTATCCCCACCTATTGAACTGGTCGAAACAGCATACCTTTGGGAGGAAAGTCCGCCTGACCTCCAATTAGCATCAAAAGACGCCCTGCGATCACTGTAAAAATAGTTTTTGCATAATTGTCCATATTTCAACTTTTTATTTCGATTTATCAATACCTTATTAATCAAAAAAGCCTTTAAATTAGCCCTGACATTGGTGTAATGTTGGTAGAGATCTCCCTATCTGTTCTGCGTGGATAACCATCAATTAACTCACCACAAATCCTTTTTTTGAACAGGAAGATTCAGCATGTCCAAGACCATGTAAAAAATTATACTAGGCTCTTCACAGACCGCCCAGGTACTTGAGCTCTGAGGCTTACTGAACAAAAACGGTATCGATAGATTAATCTGGAGTTGTTGACTATGCACTCAGGTTCGCCTTGGCTAACGCCAAAGCGCCATCTAATGCACACTTCACGGACACTAGGGAACGCTTTTTGTGATCCCTTTGAAAGAACTATGTGGGTGAGTTATTACGTATCAACGACACAGTCTATAGGGCTGCTTAAGTGTGTCTTAAGTTACTAATTAGGCTACCCTCTGGTTTATGCATACAACATCTGATCTAGACACCGAGATAGCAAGAACTGTCGAGGACATTTACACGCCCGATGCCGATGATCGTCAGCGGTTCCCTAGTGACTTGGTTGTCAAAGCAGATAGCTTCCAAGAAATTGTTGATGAGGTGTGTCAAGACATTGCATCTCCCAGACAACGCAAATACGCTGAAAATTATAGAGAATACCTCTCCAACATCTTGCTCAATCTCTCCAGAAGTATTGTCACCAGACGGTGGACGATCTTTTTCGGTGATTCAAAAACCTACTCTAAAGGCGGATTGATGCATTCAGCGGGGTTCACAAGTCGATCCCGTACATCAAAGATTTTAGAAACTTTGGTGGCCTCTGAGGCTATCCGCAGAGTTGATGGAGCAAAGTATCAAAAAAATCCTCACGGTAATCTCTATTATCCGAATCGTGAGCTCAGAGAAAAGCTATTCCCATACGGATTAGAATCCACGTCTGAGCGTTCCTTCGACAAGGTTTTAGTGAGAATAAACAACCCGTCTAGAGGTTGGGGGAATTTTGACCTCACTACTGTTGATGACTACCACAAAATGGCGGAAATCAATGAATATGCAAAAGCTCAAACTTGGGCTTGCAAAGAAGCGATTACTCGTATTTTTAAGCACGACCCTTTTACTGCTGGCCAACTCCACACTGAGTTCCAAAACCTTCCTGCTCGCTCGCAAAAGATTCGGCAAAACACCCTAATAAACGGTGAACCCATCAGGGAGATCGACTTCAACGCCAACCATCTTCGTCTGTACCTAGCCTTCAATAAATTGGATGTCTACGGTGACGGGACTGATGCGTACCGTGAGATCGCAAACCTTGCCAGAGTGGACCGCCAGACAGTGAAGTCCTTCTTCAAAGCTGCTTTAAATTGTGAATCGTACGAGAAAGCTCGCTCAAGAGCACGAATCCCCGATAAGTTTGGTAGAGACATTATGGAAGCCTTTCAAAGGTTATATCCCAGAGCGCATATATTCAATGGTAAAAGGCCCTTTGGACTAGTAGGGATGCAATTGGAGGGGGAAATCCTGCAGATCGCAATGAGGCAATTACGTCTCTTGGATGTATTCGCCTTACCAATTCACGACGCAATAGCCGTCAACGAAAAGAATTATGAAGTAGCGAAATCAGCGATGGAAGACGCTTGGCTTCACGTGATGCATCCATTCCATCCAACAGCAAAAACTTTTGTCGGTTAGATCAGGCGGCTAATCGAAAACCGTTTTCGACGAGTAGACCCGCCCAGTCCAAAATGGGATTATTCGGTTAGGATTATTTCTGGAAACCCAGTCCACTCTGATTAACAAACAGACTGGACGAAATTAGTGAAAACCGAACAACTTTCAAGCTATTGATAATCGGAGGGCAGAAGGCAGTTAATCATTGGTTCTGGCGCCTCAATCCTCTAGCAAACCTAGGTAGGGTTGCACGTTGGGTGTCATACCTTCTTTGACCCACTGTTCCACCCTGTTTTCAGGGATGTAGAGGTCTTGTTGATCACCACAAAAAGCAGTCTCAGCGGAGCTCGTCTAGCCCCATATCTTGCAGAATATTGCCCTTGAACACTTCCATGATGGTTGCCACATTTTCCATCCCTGAATCCTTCGCCTTCTGAATTGATCCATCCAGTATTGAAACCGCAGATTTTGCAGAGCGTAGATCAGAGGCCTCTGATAATAGAAAGGCTCCCGAAGCAAAAGATGTGGTTGAACTCAGCAGAGACTCAGAAGCCTCTATTTGAGCTTGGGTTGCTTCCATTAATTCAATACGCTGAGCTGATTCTGCTTTTGAAATCTCATGAAAAAGTTCAGCGCCTTGCCTGATCGTTAGCAGAAGAACCAAGAAGAATCCCGCAACTGATAAGTAAAGTATCGCTAGCGCTACATTTTTTAATTGCTGATCCATTGCTACGCATCCTTTTTTATCGCTATTCATGATATTGAACTATTAACGAGCATCCTTTAGCAAACTAAGGCAGATGGTACTGGTTACTAAGAAGTGATCTAGGAGCCCCCGGTGAGTTACTTGAGTGCGGCAAATGGTATCCCGAACACCTAATTTATTCTTTGGTACGTAGGCGCAAGATATTCATTGCTGAACATTTCTGCCTGTTAATGTTTGGAATTATAGCCAGTTTTTTTAACGGAAAAATACAGTCAGACCCACCTCAGTCGTCTCATTCTTTGGCTCGTACCCATTAGAATTTCCTGAAGTCGTTCGGATCAACTGAACATCAGAATCTCTGACATTCCACGCTCGTAAAAAGATAGCCCAAGACTCGTCATGCTGATATTCAATTTCAAAGCCAGATCCTGATTCTTGAGTGTTGACAATGTCATTGAGATAGCCAGGAACGTCAGTAAGGTATGAGGTTTGCTCTCCCTCAAGGAAATAATTGTATTGGAATCTCCAACTACTTCCTTTGTCATCCACTACCATGACGCCCATGGGTAGATACCAATACCTAGATTGTCGATCGTAACTGTAACCCCCTGTCGAAGAAATCTTCCCGCCCCAGTCGTCATACAACCACCGATAGCCAATTCCCCCAAAAACTTTCATAGTTCCATATTGAACGATCAAGCCACTCTCGCCTTGAAAGCGATACGTTGGGTCACCAGTTGTGGTGCCCGTTCCTGAATAATCGGTTTGACCGTAACCTACTCGCATATTGTAGAAAAATGATGAAGGGGCTTTTTTGTCTATCACATAAGATCTCAAACCCCCGCTAAAGAATAAAGGAGCTGCCGTTTTGTCCATCAGCCCTGGCTCTTCATAGTAATAATTCTCAATTTCGTAATACTTCTGGGGTTCTGTTGCTAGAACATTTCCACAAAGCAATACTGACAAGGCTTTCAACAATATTTTCATCATGAGCCACCAATGATAAACGATTTAAACTTTCCCTGTAGCACCCTTCAGCAAACTAGGAAGGTGGTACTGTTTACACAAAACTGATCTGCCGGCCCCCGGTGGGTTATTTAAGGGTGAGTTTTGAAAAAATTTAGGGACATTTGTAGGGACAATTAAAAAAATAAATTGTTTTTAATTAAGTAAATCTAGTAAATAAATATTCTATATTGTGGCCTCTATGAAAGTCCTTGAATTAAATATTGGTGCCTTTTTAGGGCCTCAATTAAAAGTCGCTAGCCTCTTTCTTCAACTGCCGCTCGGCGCGATCGTCAACTTGACACGTGGAAATCACTACAGCGAAGAACAAGGAGAACTATTCGGTCAGTATATTGCTGAGTTCGTGGTCAAGAATAATCGGAAACTCCAACATGACGATATCATGAACGGAATCGAGCTCTTTCATGAGTGTACGCATCGCTAGCAACTAATTCCAACCGCGTCGATCCAGGACATCACAAAAGGTCCTGACTTCGTTGAGGTGGGCGAATCATTGAGATAATCAGTGTTGTTTGGAACAAGATCTACACAAACTGATGTGAATAGTTAACTGATATACTCAAGTGAAAAAGAGTTGGATATGTTAATAGCCGATCGAAAAATTGTACGGTGGGATCCTAAGTTACTTCTCGCATTTGATGCGCTATATAGTCTAGGTAGTGTCACTGAAGCAGCAGAAAAATTAAATATCACTCAACAAGGGCTTAGTACTCAGCTCGGACGTCTTAGAGAGATAACCGGAGACCCTCTGTTTCATTGGTCGAACAGTGGAATGCAGCGAACGCCCATAGCAGAGAGCTTATCAATTCGGGTGACTGCAGCGATTGCCGCACTAGAGGATTTGAATAAGCCTGAAGAATTCGACCCAAATATAATCGTTAAAGAAATCACAATCGCGTCAACAGACTACGTCATCACGCTACTTGCACCACCACTCCTCAGTATGCTAAGGGAGGAGGCACCACATGCGACTCTTCGACTACGACATATCGAACACAAAGGACTTAATAGTTCGAGTTATAACGACGTCGATTTAGTGTTATCTGTTCCAGAATTCCTGAGTCCCAAAGGCTCAGGTCTTCATCTATTTTCTGAAACGTACAGTGGATTTGCGCGCTCGGGTCATCCGGTCAACGAATTGCAGTCGATCTCGATCGACGAGTTCCTTCGTTATGATCACATTCTGGTATCGCCGTTTAAAGGAGATGCGTTTGGACCGACAGACGTTGCGTTACAGAATGTGGGTAAGACACGACGAATTGGTCTTGTCGTACCCGATTTTTCGGTTGTTGGTGATATTTTGAGCAAAACAGATTTAATTTGTGTGCTGCCTGATCGACTCCAAGAAAGTCTCGGTGACTCAATAAGTCGATTCCAGACGCCCGTCCCTATTAAAGGTTTCGATATTTTCGCCTACCGACCAAAACATCTCGAAAACGATCCGCTCAACAACTGGTTACTAGAAATAGTCCGGCGATGCGTATCCGAAGTTTCCCTCAATAGATAACAGCACACCGAACCTCAATACTTTTCCTATCGGGTGCGTCATCTCTGGTCATTGGATCTTCAAATGCCGTATGAAAACTGAACGTTGAAAGGTCAGCATCGGACTCGCCGCCTTGTGACTTGGCGAGCCCCCCGTGGCTATCCCACTGCTTGATTAGGAGTGCCTCATTTCGATTCATCCGAGGATAAAACCACCAATTATGAGAACGTGAATACTTAACGAAATAATTTTCGCCAATACGATCAGCATATCTGATTTCGAAGACCACCAAATCTTTAGGAAATACTGAGGCGCTGTCGCAAACAGCCAATGGATTCACTTCCACGGGCTCGAAAGCGATGCTTCGCCACAAATTGATGATCGCAACACGGCCACCACGAATCGCAGCTTCAGTTTCTTCCGAATTCAACAACGTTTGCCCCGGCGAGAAATTCATAGCATAGGTATCGTTGATGCGTGGAGGTTGACAAAGTTGCCTCAGTCGATCCAAAGAGCTCGTTAATGTGTAATCACCATGCACAACATGAACAGGCCCCTGAATATTTTGACCATTATTCAATTTTAGCTTCGAGTTTTTTCCCTGGGCCGATCGAATGTTGTGGTCGAATGCTTTGACGGTGTTCGCACCAGTTATTTTGCGAACAATTTCTTCACACTCTGAATAGTAGGAATTCACTAACCAACTGGTATCCAGAAAGTCACATTCATCACCAAGTGGTGCATCAATAAGTTCAAATCCATTACTAGCGAGCGTCTTTCGTTGGGTTCGAGAGAGGGACCTGGCATCACCGATGGTCATAACGTGGTCCACCAGATCTGTACCCACCCAAGTACTATCATCCCCTGAAACATCTCGCTGCATGTAAACCTTGCCATTCCTATAGAGGGAATGCTCGGCCTCAGGCGGCATGTACTTCACAGTTCCTTCCGTCATTGATAGTCCTTGGGCTAACGTGTGCATGGTTACTTCCATAAAATTCAAGCTGCATTTGCAGGGAGGACAAAACCCTCTTCGACATGCGTCTCAATCCACCAAGACTGTGTTTCGATGTCTTCGAGCATCCATCTCTTCAGGTTCTTGTGGTCATCTAATGGAAGCTGTTGCCATGCATGCAAATGCATTGGTGCAGCAATCACAACATCAGCAATGGTCGGATGATCAGCACTAATAAAACGGCTTTTCGCCAAACGTGCGTCTAAAATAGATGCTAACTTATGAAAATTTGGCGCTTCACCATCAAGAACCGATTGGTCTGTCACATCACCGAGTAATGGCTTGACACAATTCTCAACTAAGTAGCAGTAGCAGGATGGGAACCAAGCGTTACTTTCCCAGAATAGCCATTGGTTAATATCGGCTCTGGTTCTTAGGTCGGTTGGGTAAGCTTTTGCGCTGCCAAGTTTATCGGCCGCATACTGGAGAATTGCGTTCGATTCCCAAATCACAAAATCACCGTCTTTCATCGCCGGTATTTTCGCATTTGGGTTAATTTTCAGATATGCATCTGACTTTTGCTCACCCTGAAAATAATCCACTTTTGTAACTGAGTAGGGTGCACCAATCAGTTTCATACCAGCTAGGACTTTACGGCAGTTTACCGTAATCGGATCCATGTACAATTCCATTTGAATAGCCTCACTTCTTTTTATTTGAAGCCATATCGTTAGAACTTCTGACACAACAATCCAACAAAACTTTGTGATAGAGGCCACAACAATCAGCGATAGAAATTGGTTGATATGCGAGCATGAATCACGTGAATGAATCATTCCATGAAAAACCAATCAATAGATTATTGGTTGCCCCGGGTCTACCGCCATCAACTATCAGAAATCCTGCGATTTTTGATAGCATTTTTCGCTTCCAAAATCTTTACCAAGAGCTCATCACGGTACATCTTCATCGCATCAAGATCCTGGTTTTCTTGGCTGACTTGCTGCCGAACCATGTCCATCATTGTCGAATTCAATTCAACCCGGCCTGCTGATAACCACCAATCCTGAAACGAGGGGCCGAGATGCTCTATAAAACCCTCAAGGCCGCGGTCCCCTGCTCCGAGAGAAAACAGCTGGTTTGGGCCATAGATCGACCAGCGAAGTCCAGGGCCATTAGCAATGGCTTTATCGATATCCGAAAGAGAGGCGACCCCCTCCTGAGCCAAATGCAAAACTTCCTGCCAGACAACCGCCTGAATCCGGTTCGCAATATGTCCTGGGATACTTTTCTTTAACTCAACTGGAACCTTACCAAACGATTCATAGAATTTACGAACGCGTTCCATAACCAGCTGTTCAGTCTCATCATTTCCAAGTAACTCAATCAACGGGATTAAATGTGGTGGATTAAAAGGATGCGCAATTACGATACGACCCGGATCACTTAAACCCTGCTGTAATGCTTCAAGGGTGATGCCGGATGTCGACGATAAAATTACAGCCTCAGGATCCAAGTGAGACTCGATCTCGGAAAATAACGCATGCTTGAGATTCGTCTTCTCAGGAGCATTTTCTTGGATGAATTGAGCACCCTCGACAGCATCCGTTGCACTTTTGGAAAAACGAAACTGCTCAACTGAGCCCGCAAACCGATAACCTAGGTTTTCTAATGCCGGTCTCGCTGCCTGCACAAAACCGATGATTCGCTCTTCCATTGCCGAATCTGGATCGTAAGCAACGACGGAATGTCCGGCGGCTAAAAAGAGCGCGCACCAACTCTGTCCAATAGTCCCTGATCCCAATACTGCTATCTGCACACGAGAGTCCTTATATTAGACTAAAGTTTAATCAACTTCCGAAAACAAGAAATCACGCGTTTGACAGAACTTGACTCCCACGCAATTTGAAATAAGCCCTCCACTCAAATATATCGTAGATCATACGCCAAAACCCGCGTGGTATATAGGTTTAAGGCCAATGCAGGCATTCGCGGCTCTACATCGATCACAATAACGCACGATGGATTAAGGCGATCTCTTGTTTAAAGGCCAGGTAATTGAAATCGTTAAAGACTCGAGTTTTCTATCGACAAAATACAGGAATCGTTGCTCAAACCGAGTCTGTTCTGTACATTCTGTGAAAAAACCGTATAGACCATAGGGATTACGATGTACTTCAAGCGCCTGATAGCTCAAGCAACAGCGATAGCGATTACATGTGCTGCGAGCGTTGTTTACGCCGACGCCAATTATTCCCAACGCGCAAAGGAACAAGCAGAGCGCGCTGCCGCAGCAGCTGCGATCGCAGCGGACCAAGTTGAAGCCGCTCGCGTCGCTGAGCCAGTCACGCCATCACAGGGTGCAGAAACCAGCGTCGCACCAGCAGATAACAACCCAACAGCACAGACCTCAACGAGCACGCGTTTCTCAGCCGCTTCGGAAGCCTCGAAGGCCCAGCAGACAGCACAAACAGATTCGGTGAGAACTGACGCGAAGCAAAGTAACGCGGGCGGCGATGGCCCAATGGAAGATCAGCCATTGGTCATCGATGTTTCAAATCTCTATGATGAAGACGGTTTGGGTGATCTGACCATGCAATGGCAGGTGCAACTCGCGAGTGGTGGCTGGCAAACAATCGACGGCGCAACCTCGCAGTCATTTACGCCTCGACAAAATCACGTCGGAAGTTCGTTGAGAGTAGTGATCCAGTATGTGGATGGCGAAGGCACGCTTGAGGTCATCGAAACAGCGCCCACAGGTAAGGTACAAAACTCAAATGACCTCCCACAAGGCCTTCCAATCATCAGTGGTTCGTCGGTAGAAGATAATACGATTAAAATCGACGTTTCTGGAATCTCGGACGAAGACGGTGTAGGACAGTTTACCTATCAATGGGAACGCTCATCAGATGCGGCGCGTTGGACGCCATACCAGACAAACTCATCAAATCCAGCCTTGATGCGGCTCAACCAACCCGAAGTTGGATTTGCCTACCGAGCTATTGTTTCTTACGTTGACGCGTTCGGAACAACCGAAACCTTAGTGACCCCAGCAACCAACATGGTTCAAAATATCGACGATCCGGTTGAAGGCGAGGTAATGGTTGTCGGTCAGTCGAAGAAGGGACAGCGCCTGCAGATTGATACATCCAATCTGTCAGACGACGATGGCATCGCAAATGTTCGCTCGACCTGGGAAATGTCGGACAACGGGCGCTCCTGGGTCTCAGTGCCCGACGTATATGGCAACAGCATGACTCTCGCACAAGCGCATGTTGGTAGTTTGATTCGAGTCAGAGCAGTTGTAGTTGATAATTTTGGCTCGGAGACAACGCTTTATAGTCAGCCAACATCCCTGATTCAAAACGTAAACTCGAAGCCGAAGGGTGTCATTCGAATTCTCGCAACCGGCAGTTGATCTATCGCCCGCGCAAAAATAGTCGATCTAAGTCATGCATGGTTAAGGCCTTCCATGTCGGGCGGCCATGATTGCACTGGCCTGAACGCTCTGTTTGCTCGATATCCCTGAGCAGTGCATTCATTTCCGAGATCGTCAGTTGTCGATTGGCTCGCACAGAGCCGTGACAAGCCATGGTAGCCAACAGACTATTGCGAGCCTCAACAATACGCCCACTGGTTCCAATCTCAGCCAGATCACTCAAAACGTCGCGCACTAAATCTTCATGGCTTCCTTGTCTGAGAATTGCCGGCACGTGCTCAATCCTAATCGTCTCTGGTCCGATACGCTGGATACCGAGCCCAAACTGCTGAAATAAGTCATTTGCCTCCTCAACCAGTGACGCCTCCCGTTGACTCACACGAACAGTAATGGGAATCAGTAACGGCTGACTGACAAGATCTCGATCGTCCAAAGCCTGCTTAAGAGCCTCATACGTAATTCGTTCATGGGCTGCGTGCATGTCTACAATGATCATGCCGTCACGCGTTTGGGATAATATGTAAACGCCATGTAGTTGCGCCAACGCATAGCCCATCGGTGGAACATCAGCTTCACCTGGTTCTTCAATTGGCGCAAGTGGCTGACTTGATTTTGTCAACTGCGACAACATTTCAAACCCATTGGATAGATGGGGAGAATCGTGGAATCGAATACCGGTTTGATAATGCGAGGTGACAGACTGTTGATCAGTTGATGTCTCTTGCGACGATCGATCCTGCTCAAGCCCCTGATCTGGTCGGTCTTCGGCGAGGACTCGCAGAACAGAGCGACGGAAAAAATCATAAATTAAACGGGAATCCCGAAAGCGCACTTCATGCTTCGTTGGATGCACATTCACATCGACTTGCGCAGGATCAAGCTCGAAATAGAGCAGGTAACAAGGATGCCGTCCATGAAGCAACACATCTCGATAAGCTTGTCTAAGTGCATGTGACAGTAACTTATCCCGAATAATTCGGCCATTGACGAATACATACTGACAATCTGCCTGGGCTCGGTTGAAGGTTGCTCGACAAGCCCAGCCCTTGAGTGTCAGTCCGATGGCAGTTGAATCAACAGGCAATGCCGCATCTATAAAACCACGACCCAATAAATTGGCCACTCGTTCTGACTGCGCGTTTTCGCTGAGCGCAGGGGGCAGCTGACGCGTTATGCGCCCTTGATGTACGAGACGAAACCCAACATCAAATCGGCTCAGTGCTTGCCGGGATACCACGGCATCAATATGACCAAATTCTGTCTTTTCAGTTTTTAGGAATTTACGACGAGCAGGTGTATTGAAAAATAGATCGCGCACGTCAACTGTCGTCCCTCTCGGATGTGCTGAAACCTCAATCAATGGCTCCATCTCTCGGCCTTCAACAGATACCTTCGAGCCAGACGCTCCCTCGACCGCTGATAACAGATCAAGCCGAGAGACTGAAGCAATCGAGGCAAGCGCTTCACCTCGGAATCCAAGCGTACTGACCGCTTCAAGATCATCGAGATCGAAGATTTTACTAGTTGCATGTCGTGATAATGCGAGTGGCAACTCATCGGATTGAATGCCCGACCCATTGTCTCGAATTCTTATCCGGCCGATACCACCCGCCTCACACTCAATGTCAATTTGTGTTGATCCGGCGTCTAGCGCATTTTCAACTAGCTCTTTCACGACACTGGCTGGTCGCTCGACAACCTCGCCCGCAGCAATCTGGTTTGCAAGACGCGGCGCAAGAATATGGATTGATGAATTAGATTTCATCAATTTGCACGTGAGTTAGACTCATCACTGCCTCGCGAACCTCATGGGCGGGTGACCACTCCCCATCTGGGCATTCCAATTGTGCCTGATCAAGAAGCACATCAAATGCAGCGGTACGCTCTTGTTCAACGAGCTTCGCTACAGAACCCTTGCCCTCCTGCTTAATCACCACCATCGCATCCAAAATGTCAGACAGCTTCATACGGAAATAACATTGAGGGCGTTCAGATTTTGCCAGAGGCTCACGCAAAGTAGCGTCGGGACAAATCGATGCTTCAAGCCGATCAATTGGTGATTCACCGGGCGCAAACATCGTTTTTAACTGCCGTTTAATAGGTGAAAGCATGTCCCCCGTGACCACTTCAGACAAGTCGTGCATCAAAGCCAATTCATACAAAAGCACCTGATCTTCAGCAGAAAGACCCGGATATACCCGGGATGCAATTTCGCGTGCATACAGAGCGACCAAATACAAATGCTCAGCAACTGACGGATAACGTTGATAATTCACGGAGTGCCAAGGGGTAACGGTGCCAGCAAACGGGAGATTACGGATATCAAATGCCATTGACTTCATGACGTCATGCTACCGCGAGGAAACGGGGACCTCTAGCTTTTGGCCCAAATGAATCACGTTCGTTTCCAGTCCATTGAGTTCTTTTAATGCTTGGATAGATAAGCCGTAACGCGCAGCTATTTCTGATAACGTATCTCCGCGCCTGACCTCAATCATCATCCGTTGATCGGCGTTTTGTTTACGCCAAGCGACGAAGGTATTTGCTGGCGGACTCTTTTCAAAATAGCGCTTAATTCCCTCAAAGATTGCTGCAGCAATCTTTTCTTGCTCGCGAGAAATCGACAAACGTTTCGCATCGGAACGATTTGATAGAAAACCCGTCTCAATCAGTAGCGATGGAATGTCAGGGCTACGAAGCACCACAAAATTAGCCAATCCCAGACGCTTTTTATGCACTCGACCCGCATCTTGTAAATCACTTAACACACCTTGACCAGCTTGTTTTGAGATACGAATGGCTGACTCCATTGACATATTCAGTAACACTTGACGTGTGTCGTTATCGACATCACCCAAATCAACACCACCGGCAAGGTCATCTGCATTTTCGGTATTCTGTAACCACCGTGATAACTCAGAATTTGCACCTCTCAATGACAGCGCGTAGACCCCTGAACCCCGAACATTGCGATTTTTAGGAAAACTGTCTGCATGAATCGAAATAAAGAAATCAGCGCCTGCTTCTCGGGCTATTCGTGGCCGATCTTTCAGTTGAATATATCTATCATCCTCACGGGTCAGGATGGCGCGATACCCAGGCTCACTCTCAAATCGTCGCGCTAACCGCTTGGAAATTTTTAAAACAACCTGCTTTTCAACTACACCATACGATGATGCGCCTGGGTCTTTACCACCGTGACCAGGATCAATTGCGACAACGATATCGCGCTTCTCAACTAGTGGCTCTGATATTTCATTGAGTGAAGCCGATCGAGACGATGCTTTTTCTCCAGCAACGTAACCAACTACATCAACCACTAAACGATGCGGATAACGTCCTTTAGGACCCAATGCAAAAACGTTAGACCGATACTCGCCACTTAAATCGAAAACTAAACGCCGGCCGCTTCCTCGGATTGAACTGCGGAGCCGCTGGATTCGAGAGTCGCCAATCGAATCAAGGGGAGACAGCTTTTTCGCGGTCAAATTCGCGATATCCAATACTAACCTACTGGGGTTATTTAAATTGAAATACGAAAATTGAGGCTTGCCTGAAAATTCGAGTACCACCCGAGAACTATCCTGGTCAGCAGAAGAGCGGACGGATTGAAGATCAACCGCCTGAACGAATGAAGCGGCAAGACAAGCGACGCACGTGATAAATAATCGGATCATTCGGGTTGAGGAACCTTTAACGCAGACAACCACCGTTCACCCTTTTTAGATTTTGCAGATACCGTGCACGTCCGTCCTTCATCATACCAAATCAGATGGACATTCAAGTCAGGAGTTGGGAGTAACGGACCTGCGCGTTCGGGCCACTCGATCAGCAGACCTTGATCATCTAACATATCGCGAAAACCTATCAACTCGAGTTCTTGGGGATCCTCAAGGCGATATAAGTCCATATGCGAGACGGTTAATTTCTGATTGATAGGATAAGTCTCAGATAACGTGTAAGTCGGCGAGGGAATCGTGTCAGTAACTCCGAGCTTCTTAAGGAACGCACGCGCTAAATAACTCTTGCCCGCACCCAAGTTTCCAGTCAGGGTGACAAGAAAAGGAGTTTGTGGGCAACATTTCGCGAGTGCCTTTCCAAGCTTCCTGGTCATCACTTCGTCGATCAATTTTAGGCGCATCGAGGATTCCGGTTGACGATTACTCTGGTAGTGTACCGGTCATGGGCAAATCATGGCACCAATCTGATGAAGTTCTAGCAAAGCTTGAAGCTAAAACATTTGAGCTCGGCTTCACTTCCATTGGGATCACTGATCCTAATGTGTCGGAGCATGTCGCTTTTTTAGACGCTTGGCTCGAATCTGGATTTCACGGATCCATGAAATGGTTCGAGCAACATTTAGATCTCAGAAAAGATCCCACCCGCCTGGTTGAAGGCACGCAACGAGTGATCTCCGTTCGGCTAGACTATTTACCTGAGAATACCAACTGTATTGATATTCTGAACGATGCGGATAAGGCATACATTTCTCGCTATGCACTTGGCCGCGATTATCACAAGCTGATGCGCAGACGTCTGAAACAACTCGGTGATTGGCTGACAGAGGAAATTCAACCGCATGGATTTCGGGTATTTTCAGATTCTGGCCCCCTCCTCGAAAAGCACCTGGCTGAAAAAGCCGGCCTCGGATGGATCGGCAAACATACATTATTATTATCTCGTCGTGCTGGCAGTTGGTTTTTCTTGGGAGAACTCCTGACAGACTGCCCATTGCCGCTCACCCAAACCACTGAACAACCGCGTTGTGGGTCTTGTAGCGCTTGTCTTGATATTTGTCCGACCAACGCGTTTCCCGAACCCTACCAGCTCGATGCAACCAAATGTATTAGTTACTTAACGATTGAGCACAAAGGGTGCATCCCAGAAGAATTGCGAGCCCCAATGGGTAATCGTGTGTTTGGTTGCGATGACTGTCAGTTGGTCTGCCCATGGAACCGGTATGCATCCGTTGGAGATCCGGCGTTCGCCCCAAGACATGCACTCGATAACCAATCACTGATTGATTTGTTTCAGTGGACCGAAGAAGAGTTTCTTCTTAAGACTGAAGGAAATCCGCTCCGACGCGCAGGCTATGTGAAGTTCCTTGAAAATATCGCCATTGGACTCGGCAACAGCGTGAGTCATGTTGCGAAAACCATTGAGATTTTAGAACTCAAATATGGCATGCATGGCATTGTGCTGGACGACCACATCGATTGGGCTGTATCCCGCCTCAGGAGTCGAGCTTCAGAAAGTGGGTGCGATAATGCTTGAGCTCGTCGATCGACTCATGGATATCAGCCAGCGCAAGATGCTGACCTGATTTCACGAGCCCTTCACATGCTTTCGGATTCCAGCGCCGCGCAAGCTCTTTGAGCGTTGACACATCAAGATTCCGATAATGAAAGAATGCCTCAAGATTTGGCATATAACGGGCCAAAAAGCGTCTATCTTGGCAGATCGAATTGCCACACATTGGTGACTGGTGTGGGGCCAAAAACTCACTCAAAAACTCAATGGTTTTTGTCTCTGCCTCGACTTCGGTTACGGTCGAATTTTGCACACGCGCGGTGAGACCTGATTTTCCATGCTGCCGAGTATTCCACTCGTCCATAGCATCGAGCATCGCTTGCGGTTGACTGATTGCATACACAGGCCCTTCACCAAGGACATTCAGATCTTTATCCGTAACCAATGTCGCTATTTCAATGATTCGGTCCTTTTCAGGTGATAACCCTGTCATTTCCAAATCAATCCAAATCAAATTCAACACGTTTTTCATAAGTGTCCTGTAAATGTCATGCACTCTGAGAGAGTTTTTGACTGTGTCATCACTTGGAGTAGTCGATCGACACCTAAAGCGACACCGTAGCTCTCCGGTAAACCAGACGTCAATGCATCAAGTAAAGCGTTATCTCTCGGCACGACCGTCCGATGCAATGATTCGCGGCGTCGGTTATCTTCTTCAAAGCGAGCCGCTTGTTCAACCGCATCTGTGAGCTCGTGATAGCCATTTGCGATCTCACGGCCAGCGATATATAGCTCCGCACGCTTTGCCACAGAATCCTCACCGTCACGCTCGATGCGCGCCAGTGCCGCTTGGATCGTCGGAAAATTGATGACAATATGATTCGTGAGATGTGGCTCGATTTCGGTTGTGAAAAGTATGTTGAGTTGACTATCAAGATCAAGAGAAGCGGCAGCTTTTGATCCCAAAAGATCACTCGAAAACCGGACGAGATCGTCTGTTATAGCTTGGTGCGGGTTCAGCCCGAAGGTTGCCTCAAAAACATCGCTGTATGCAATCACTTCTGGTCGCCCGTATTGCGTCAGGGTTTCCACTAAATCCTGGATCTCAGACACCATTGCTTGAAACGGACAAATTGTTGTTGGTCGATACCACTCAAGCATGGTGAACTCAATCGCATGCTCAGATCCCTTTTCATTGGCACGATACGCTTTACCAATGGCATGCAACGGACAGTGGTATTCTGATAATAATTGTTTGAGATAAGTCTCCGGGGATGTGAGCAGATATCCGACATGCAATCCCGCAGGGTCTTTGACGGTAAACGTATCAAGCCATGGGTCAGATGCGGGGGCTTTAGTAATCGATGGCACATCCACTTCCAGTGATTGTCTTGCCTCGAAAAACGAACGAAGCCCGGACAGCAAACTGGCACGGGCTTCGAGAATGTTCTTTGTGGCCGTGGGCCGACCCATCATTTTTTTGTCGCGCGTGAGACGTAATCGCCGGTCCGTGTGTCAACACGGAGCACCTCACCAATTTCAATGAACAGTGGCACATTCACAACGGCGCCTGTTGACAGTGTCGCAGGCTTCGAACCACCTTGCGCTGTATCACCTTTAAGGCCTGGATCGGTCTCAACAACTTCCAGTTCGATGTGATTAGGCGGAGTAATTGCTAAAGGTGCCCCGTTAAAGAGCGTAATGCTATAAGTCTCTTGCTCTTTGAGCCATTTCGCTACATCGCCGACAGCTTTCGCGTCAGCAGCGTGTTGCTCAAAAGAGCCATCGGTCATCATGAAATGATAGAACTCGCCATCGGTGTAAAGGTATTCCATATCGAGATCAATCACATCAGCCGCCTCAACCGAGTCCCCCGATTTGAAGGTCTTTTCTACTACACGACCCGTTTTCAAGTTCTTGATCTTTACACGGTTAAACGCCTGCCCTTTGCCTGGCTTAACGAACTCGTTTTCAACGATCATACATGGATCACCGTCAATCAGTACTTTCAGGCCTGATTTGAACTCGTTAGTTGAAAACGACGCCATCAATTACTCCCCGGTAATCGCAACTGTGATCGTTGCAAACACTTCCGCGTGAACCTGACACTGCACTTCGTGCTCACCAGTTATACGCAATGGACCCTCTGGAAGCCGAACTTCACTCTTATCCAGCGTCAACCCGGCAACCTGAGCCGCTTCAGCTATATCGCGCGTACCAACTGAACCGAATAATTTACCCTCATCACCAGCTTTCGCCTTGATCGCAACGACCTTCTTGTTCAAACCCTCAGCACGAGCTGTCGCAGTATCCAATTGTTCTTTTGCAGCTTTCTCAAGCTCAGTACGACGCGTTTCGAATTCAGCGACGTTTGCCTCATTTGCCAAAACTGCACGGCCTTGTGGGAGCAGGAAGTTACGCGCATAACCACCTTTCACAGTGACACGATCACCAAGACCACCGAGTTTGCCAACTTTTTCAAGCAAGATTACTTCCATTTATTCATCCTCATCTCCTGGAGGTTCCTGACGAGCGCGAGTTCGAAAATCCACAAACGCATCAATCACCGCCAATAACGCCAATAACAGTAAGAGGTATGGCGTAAAAAATACCAATGCTGTGTAGAATATGATCATCAGTCCTTTCGACTCTCTCATACCCGCCAGCCCATGTACCAATGCCATTCCGGCAAACATTAATGGCAACGCACCCACCGGAGAAAACCGGAGCATCCATGGATCAACCAAGAATCCCGTAGCTGCCAGAACTAAACAACCAACCGCAAACACTGGCGCTAACATGACCGCCTCAAACTCAGCCTTAAACCCACCTGGGTTGTATGCTTGCGCTTGTAAAGCTCGTGCAAATGTGAGCGCAAACAAGGCGCTTACCATATGCACAAAGCTCAGTGCGCCAACAGAGAGTGATGACATCCATGCATCCACTGTGGCCTCATCCACCCCAAGGGTGGCGATCTGCGCCGGTGGAGCGACCACTTCTTTGATCGCAACAACCAAGCCCTTTAGCGTTTCCTCATAGAGTGCGCCCACTAAAACCACCAAGCCAAGCGATATAACCATTCCCACGAAGAGGACAGCGCGCCAACTCAGTGTTCGGTGGAGTACTGCTGCCAAAACAACTGTAATCACCAATACCAGCAACATGGCTGAGTCACCGAATCCAAATGCCATCACGAGTGCGGCAAGCATTGGGACTGCGGTCACCATTAAGGATTGACCGAGGCCACGACGGAGTGCATGTAACGCTACCACCGAAGCACCCGCCCATGACAAAAGCGGTAAAAGTAGCAGCAATGATGCGATCAAAGCTGCCCGCCACTCAGACGCCATCAAATAATGCGCCAGCCGTGCCATGGGATCCCCTATTAATTAGATATCGTGCGAATCCGTATATGGAAGCAACGCCAAGTAACGAGCGCGCTTGATCGCTGTAGCGAGCTGGCGCTGATACTTTGCGCTTGTTCCAGTGATCCGTGAAGGTACGATTTTGCCGGTTTCGGTAATATACTGTTTAAGTGTATCCAAATCTTTGTAGTCAATTTCTGCGACATTTTCAGCGGAGAAACGACAGAATTTACGACGACGAAAAAAACGTGACATATCTCTTTCCCTTACTCTTCAGTTGCTTCTTCAGCATCTACAACATCGTCGATGTCGCCAGATTCGGCAGTTTCGACATCAGTAACCTCTGATTGCTCGGCATCGCGTTCACGACGACGCTCCGAACGATCACGATCCTGACGGCTCTCGGCGGCTTTGATCGGAGAGAGATCGGTTATAGCATCTTTCCGTTTGATTACCATGTTACGCAACACAGCATCGTTAAAACGGAAAGTTGTTGTGAGTTCATCAAGAACGTCAACAGAACATTCGATATTCCATAGAATGTAGTGTGCTTTATGCAGATCATTGATCGAATAAGCCAACTGGCGACGACCCCAATCCTCAAAGCGATGCACAGATCCACCACGCTCAGTCACCGCATTCGTGTACCGCTCCATCATGGCTGGAACCTGCTCTGACTGATCTGGATGGAACAGCAAAACGATTTCGTAATTATTCATTGTGACTCCTTATGGGTTTCGCCATCCGGCCCATCCGAATGGCAAGGAGACTGCCTGTCTGATAGACAGCAGGGCGCAGGAGTCTAGTCGACCCTGCACCCTATTGCAATGATTAAGTCTCTAACTGTCGAGATCGTACCGATCGTCGCTGTCGTCGTCGTCCATGCCCGCAGCCGGTATTTTCACGTTGCGAGCAGGTACGACAGTTGAGATCGCATGCTTGTAGACCATTTGGCTGACGGTGTTCTTCAAAAGAACAACGAATTGATCAAATGATTCGATCTGACCCTGGAGCTTGATTCCGTTGACCAAAAAGATCGATACAGGAACGCGTTCCTTGCGAAGAATATTCAAGAAAGGGTCTTGCAATGAATGCCCCTTTGACATAGTTACCTCCCGATACCGGACGGTCGTGGGACCAATCATCCGCTGCGGTCCCTAAGGTCGGGTGTTTCCACCCACGACGGTCTGTCTACTGATTTTTGTTGTCTATAACGGGCAAGCAGGTTCGCCCAAGATTTCTAGTCTACACCAAAAGGTGAAGAAATCACGATCGTTTGTTCCCGATCAGGGCCTGTACTGACAATATCAATCGGAGCACCAACCAACTCACCCAATCGATGAACATATTCTTTTGCGGCCCGAGGCATTTCATCAAGCGAGGTCAGGCCACAAATCGTATCACTCCAACCTGGCATGGTTTCGTAAATCGGCTTCGCTCCAGCAAAATCATCACTGCTCGGCAGATAATCAACCGCTGTCCCATCGGGAAGTTCGTAGCCAACACACAATTTGACTTCTTCCAATCCATCGAGAACATCCAGCTTGGTAAGACAGATACCACTGATCGAATTCACTTCAATGGCATGCCGAACCGCCACCGCATCGAACCATCCACAGCGACGACTTCGACCCGTCGTGGTGCCCACTTCTTTCCCCTTCACGGCCAAATGCTCCCCCACAGCATCAAACAATTCAGTTGGCATCGGCCCTGAACCAACGCGCGTTGCATAGGCTTTGGTAATTCCCGAGATCGCGTCAATATAGCGCGGCCCGAGACCTGAACCTGTCGCGACACCGCCAGCTGTCGTGTTCGAACTCGTAACAAACGGATAGGTGCCGTGGTCGATATCAAGTAGGCTCCCTTGAGCACCTTCAAACAACATAATCTTGCCATCACGCCTGCTCCGGTGAACCAGATCCACGGTGTCACAGACCGCGGACTTGAAGTAATTTACCGCATCCAACGTCTCTTCAATCATCGCCTCAATATCGACGGGCTCAGCTTGATACAGATTGGTCAAAATGAAGTTGTGATAATCCATCAACTCACGGACTTTTTTATCAAACCGCCTAGGATCCATCGCATCGGTGACTCGTAAACCGCGACGCGATACTTTATCTTCGTACGCCGGACCGATTCCTCGACCAGTTGTTCCAATCTTCGCATCGCCTCGTGCCGCTTCACGCGCCTGATCCAGTGCGACATGTACACGCATGATGAGTTGACAGTTGGTGGAAATGTACAAACGATCGATAACCGAATGCCCTCGCTCTTCGAGCATCTTAATTTCTTTAACAAGCGCTTCTGGAGACAAGACTACGCCATTACCAATCACGCAACGCACATGCGGGCGCAGGATCCCAGATGGAATCAAATGCAGAGCCGTCTTCTGGCCATCGACGACTAAGGTGTGGCCTGCATTGTGACCACCCTGGTAGCGAATCACATAGTCTACTTTTTCAGTTAGAAGGTCGACGATCTTCCCTTTCCCTTCGTCGCCCCACTGGCTACCAAGAATGACTAAACTCTGATGCATATGTAATGAACCTGACTCAGCTTGTAAGACGAACCAATGTTTTCAAATCAGCGCTAAAACCTGTTGCGGCCCGCGCTCTACCAAATGACTCTCCGACGTGATCATAACGACCACCCCGAACCAATAATTGATCACGTTGTAGCGAATAAATACCAAAAACGAGACCAGTGTGATAATTCAGTCCGTGCGTTTCACCCAAGTCGCAATACACAAATACCTGTTCGGTGTGCAGTCGCTGTCGAACCTGATTCATCTCAGCGCATGCTTTCTCCAACAATTCAACATTTTGAGTACGCCGCAAAACGGCATCAAAATCTCCGTAAGCAGTTCTCAATGCTGCAATCTCTGGCACTGCCTGCTCAAGCACTGCCAGTGCATCCGAGTCTTTACTTGCCAACGCATCAAGGGCTTTGGTCCGAAACGCGGTGGTTTGCGAAGCAAGCACTGACTTCAAAGCGCCTGCATGCCCAAAATCGATCATTAACGGTTCGTCAGTGAATAATCGCACGGTGTCGAGTGCGAGTTGTACCACTTCGACATCCGCAGATAAATCAGGATTCCCAAAAATTTCCACGCCCAACTGCAGCGGAGAACGACTGGATTCACCGCCTGATGCAACCGCGCGAAGAACACTACCGCAATAACATAAACGGGTTGTCCCCGATTCATTCAATGCATGTGCGTCGATTCTCGCGGCCTGTGGCGTCATATCCGGACGGAAGCCCATGAGGCGACCTGATACGCGGTCCGTGATAACCATGATTTGATCCGACAAGTCTTGGCCAACACCGCTGGTCAGGCTATCTAGATACTCAACCATCGGCGGCATAATCAAACCGAAATCAGACTGACGGAACAGATCCAAGCAGCGACGACGACCATCTTCGATCGCCCACGCCTCATCAGGGAGGCATTCCTCCATACCGTCAGGCAATATCCAGCTGGGTCGCGTCACCTTCCGTCCCTAGAATCAGTCAAAGAGGCGGCGAGTTTACCAACACTGACCAGAAGACGCATCTGGCAATCAAAATTTAACGAGATAAGACAATGCGCTCAAATCGTGGTGACTAAGACAATGGCTTGCCGCGTCACACACCCTGGGTTTCGCATGATACGCAACACCGATGCCAGATGCAGTGAGCATCGGTATGTCGTTGGCACCATCGCCGACTGCCAACGTTTCAACCAAATCAACTCCCAGAGCGCTGGCTTCAGTCTTTAACGTTCGTAGCTTCATCGATCCGTCAATGATTGGTGGAATCACACGGCCTGTGACTCGGCCGTCTCGACACTCGAGCGTATTGGATACGACGAAATCCATGCCGAGACGATCGCCAATTTGGTTGGCAAAAAAGGAGAATCCACCGGATACAACGCCCAAACGCACCCCGGCACCGGCTAAGTTTGCTGTCAAAATCTCTGCACCGGGCATCAGCGTGAGACATCGATAGACATCATTTAGTTCTGACTCGGTGAGGCCTGACAAGAGTCCCAGACGCTCTGTGAAACTCTCAATAAAGTCGAGCTCGCCACGCATCGCTCGTTCAGTAATGGCCGACACCTGTTCGCCTAAACCACATGCGGCTGCAAGTCGATCGATGACTTCTTGCTGAATCAGCGTCGAATCCATGTCAAACAAAGCGAGTTTCGGGCGCTCCTCGCGAACCAACAAATAATCAGTGTTGGCTTCGACAGCATGTGCTGAAAGAAGCATTTCATCCATTGTATCGATCGAAATCTCGATACACTCGCACGTCGGTGGAACCAACAACTCCTGAGGTCGACGATGGTGTTTTTCGTCGTCGCTCAAATGCGCATCACACAAAGCTGCATCGAGTGCATCACGATGGATCGCGTCACTGACAAACCAAAGTAGCCTCACGATTCCGCCTCAAGCGCATCCACACGTTGGAATCCACGTGGCAGGAGTTTCCCACGACGCGCGCGCTCTCCAAGAAAATTCTCAAGATCTGATGGGGACAACGTGACATGCCGCTTACCCGCAATGACGCGAAGCGATCGAAGTGGCGGTAAGACCGTGATCGCAGTGAGACGGTGTCCCTCTTTAAGAAACGCTGGTGGTATTTGAACCAATTTGTTCCCTTTACCTTTGGCAAGCTCGGGCAACTCATGTGCTTCGAAAACCAACAGGTGCCCACTCGAGACCGCAACAGCAATAAGCGATACCCCTACATCGCCGATCACAGCAGGCGGTAACAATTTGGCTTCACCCAGGTTCACGACCGACTTACCCGCTTTATTTCGTCCGAGCAGATCACCATGCTTACAAATAAATCCGTACCCATGGTCAGTCGCTAACACCCATTGAGTTGTTTCATCGGCAAGCGCTAGCTGAGCAATTTTAGCGTTCGTCGCCAAATCAATCCGACCCGATAACGGCTCACCCTGACTCCGTGCCGACGGCAGTGTATGTGTCTGCACCGAATATGCACGTCCTGTTGTATCAAATGCGACTAGCGGCTGGTTCGAGCGGCCCTGAGCTGAAGTCAGATATTGATCTCCAGATTTAAAGGTTAAGGCGCGAGGATCGATGTCGTGGCCTTTGGCAGACCGAATCCAGCCATTATCACTCAACACGACAGTCACAGGCTCTGATGCGACTAACTGATCCTCACGGAGAGCACGCGCTTCCTGCCTCACGACAATCGGCGAACTACGCTTATCCCCATAGGTCTCTGCATCCTGTGTAAGCTCATCTCGCATCAATCGCGTCATTTTTGTGCGAGAACCGAGCACACCTTCCAGATACTTCCGCTCTTTCTCGAGCTCTTTTTGCTCTGCTTGAATTTTCACTTCTTCGAGCTTGGCCAGGTGACGCAACCGAAGATCAAGAATGGCATTCGCTTGGATTTCACTGAGTTTAAATCGAACCATAAATTCGTGTTTCGGTTCATCCTCTTCACGGATTATTCGAATCACTTCGTCGATATTCAGGTAAGCGACCAAGTAACCTTCTAAAATATGCAGACGGTCCATCACCTGATCGAGACGATGGGCTAATCGTCGAGTCACCGTCTGACGACGCCAATCAAGCCATTCGCTCAGAATCGAACGTAGGGACTTTACCTGTGGGCGACCATCAACACCAATCACGTTCAAGTTGATACGATAAGTTTTCTCGAGGTCAGTGGTCGCGAACAAGTGCGTCATAACTTCTTCAGCGTTCACTCGATTTGAACGCGGCGTTAATACCAAACGAATCGGGTTTTCATGATCTGACTCATCACGCAAATCGACAATCATTGGTAATTTCTTGGCCTGCATTTGTGCGGCGATTTGTTCAAGGATACGCGCTGGAGATGCCTGGTGTGGTAACGCATTAATCACGATATCGCCATCTTCAGATATATAGGTCGCACGCATCCGGATCGATCCGGTACCGTTCTGATAGATCCTCGTCAAATCTGCGGAAGGAGTAATAATTTCGGCACTCGTCGGATAATCTGGACCCGGGACAAGTCGCATCAAATCACCAACCGAAGCGTCAGGATCATCGAGCAGATGAACGGCAGCGTTCACAACTTCACGCAAATTGTGTGGCGGTATGTCAGTCGCCATACCGACTGCAATACCGGTGGTTCCATTTAGAAGGATTGATGGTACACGCGCTGGAAGTAACTTGGGTTCTTTGAGGGTACCGTCGAAATTTGGCTGCCAATCGACTGTCCCTTGACCCAATTCGTCGAGCAAGATTTTGGCAATGGGTGTCAGACGTGCTTCCGTATAGCGCATTGCAGCGAAGCTTTTTGGGTCGTCTGGACTACCCCAATTTCCCTGACCATCGACCAGTGGATAGCGTGTAGAGAACGGTTGCGCCAACAATACCATCGCTTCGTAGCATGCAGAGTCGCCATGGGGATGGAACTTACCTAGCACATCACCAACTGTTCGCGCTGATTTCTTATGCTTGGATTGAGCGGATAAACCAAGTTCACTCATTGCATAAATAATGCGCCGTTGAACTGGTTTTAATCCATCGCCGATATGAGGAAGAGCTCGGTCCAAAATAACGTACATCGAATAATCGAGGTACGCTTTTTCGGTATATGTTTTTAAGGGAAGCCGTTCGAAAGCTTCGGTAGATTCAAGCGCCAATGGAGTAACCTTTGAGTCGTTACAAAAATCAAACGCTACCGTTGGATTTGATCGTAAGCAAGACTACCGAGAACTAAAGCAATTAAATACGGGATGATAATCGCAGGTTCGAGTAAGACAGACGCAAACGCTGGGTCCGGACAAAAACCTGAAACGCCCCAGCCAATACCAAACAAGACAGTACCGATCACTAATTGCTGATCGATCACACCATGTGTCGGCACTTGAATATCGTCAAAAACCAGTGGCTTTTCAAGCTTTTTCAGACACAAAAAGCTGACCGCTGCCACTGGAATCCCGCCGCCCATCACGAAAATCAAGCTCGGACTCCACGTACCTGCGATATCAAAGAAGTTAACGATCTTTGACGAATTCGTGATTCCGACTAAGGATTAACCACTACCAGAGACAGCACCGATTACAAATACGATACTCTTTGTTATGACGGATCCTTCGTTAAATGACGAATAACAAAAACGGTGATGGCTGCTGCCGCCATAGAACAGCAGATCGCCGCGATCGAATGTTTCGAAAGTCGTGAAATACCGCGAATGCCGAGGCCACTGATACACCCTGGACCAACACGTGTGCCATAGCCCACCAGAAAGTCGCCAGTCATCATCGGAATCAGACCCATGAGTTCAAATTCATGTGGCGATCACGAGGCCATCGACCGCACTGCAGGCTATCTCACCAAACCGATTAAAAAAAGGCCGCCACGAGCCCCGGACAAAATCAAAATTTAGGGTGCGGGCAATATTCCGAATAGCCCGAGAATACGTCCAAAGAAATAAATACAGCTACAGCAGACAATCCAATTAAGAAGCCCCCTGACACAGACAGCATCGGCGTAAATTCAGTCATCGTTGATTTACCTCAAGGTCAACATATAACAGATACTATCAAATCATAAGATCAAGTGATATAAGCTTATAACTAAATGCTTTAGCGGAAAGGAGATTACCGTGGCACCTGATGTCCGAGCATTCTTTGATCACAAAACATGGACGCTAACCTATCTCGTCAAGGATCCTGATTCGTCTGCTTGTGCAATCATCGACTCAGTACTCGACTATGAGGGGGCGAGCGGCCGAACAAGAACAGATGGCGCAGAACAAGTCATCTCAATGGTTATTAACGAAAACTTAACGGTCAAATGGATTCTAGAAACCCATGTTCACGCTGATCACTTGTCAGCTGCTCCGTATTTACACAAGCATCTCGGTGGCAAAATCGGTATTGGTGCCCACATCACCGATGTGCAACAAATTTTTGGCAATCTATTCAATGTCGAGCCTGAATTCTGTCGTGATGGGTCCCAGTTTGATCATTTATTCGTCGACGGCGACTCCTTCACGATCGGCGGACTCACAGCGAAAGCAATACATACTCCTGGGCATACACCGGCTTGCATGACCTACCAAATCGGTGATGCGCTGTTCGTTGGTGACACAATGTTTATGCCAGATTCTGGAACGGCGCGTTGTGATTTCCCAGGCGGTGACGCGCGTGTTCTTTATCAGAGCATCCAAAAACTGTTGGCACTACCACCGGAAACACGAATGTTCATGTGTCATGACTACATGCCCAATGGTCGTGAAATGCAATATGTAACGACTGTTGGCAAGCAAAAAGCTTCCAATCTTCACGTCCATGATGGCATTTCAGAAGACGAATTTGTCACAATGCGCAGAGCGAAAGATCAATCACTTAGCATGCCATTACTGATTCTGCCGTCTGTACAGGTCAATATGCGAGCCGGAAAATTACCGCCCGCTGAAGAGAATGGCGTACGCTATCTCAAAATCCCGCTCGATGCCGTCTAAGGAAGCGCTATGATTATTCGTCAACTGGCACCTGGACTGTCTGTCGCTGACCAACTCACTATGGATGATTTGGAAGCGGTAAAAGAAGCTGGTTTTAAAGCTGTTATTTGTAACCGCCCTGATGAGGAGGGTGAACCGCATGCAGAGGCCGACTCAATAGCACAAAAAGCGAACGCTCTTGGCCTGGAATTCCGTTATCTGCCCGTCAATGGTGCAAACATCACAGATACTGATGTTGCACAACATGCTGCACTGCTGTCGGAAGTACCAGGGCCTGTTTTGACTTATTGCCGTTCCGGAGCGCGTTGTGCCAAGTTATGGGCGCTGTCTGAGGCCGGCAAACAGGATGTCAATACGCTCATCGAGACAGTGGACAAAGCGGGCTTAAGCATCGTCGATATCGCTCATCGGTTGTCATAAGCGATCTGTAGACCGATATGTTAGATGAACTGAAAGGATCTTGTGCGGTAAGGGTGCCGTGGCTCTATATGGATATGGCACGAGACTCATACCAAAAAAGAACAATGTTTGATCGTTGCTCAGTTCAGGTCACTAGCTTTCATAGCTCGCAACGCCATTTCAATGGACTTCTACCTAATGCTCAATGGACGAGAATGACTCGTGATATCCTAACGTGCTAAAACCACCACTGTTGCAGTGGGCTAAGGCCTACAATTGCTCGAAACTAAGCGACGATACGGTTGCAGCTGTCATCGTCACCATAATGCTGATTCCTCAATCTCTCGCTTACGCGCTGCTTGCTGGATTACCCCCGGAAGTTGGCCTTTATGCGTCAATTCTGCCTTTATTCGCTTATGCTCTCCTCGGCTCGAGCATGACGCTTGCTGTTGGACCTGTCGCTGTCATTTCGTTAATGACAGCAGCAGCAATCGGTCCAATCGCCACACCAGACTCACCGGAATACTTAGGTGCAGCGATCTTGCTGAGCCTGCTATCAGGCGCCATCCTCTTGGGGCTTGGGTTTGCCCGCGCAGGATTTCTTGCCAATCTTCTCTCGCACTCGGTGATCTCTGGCTTTATCAGCGCCTCCGCAATCTTAATCGCAGTCGGTCAACTTAAGCACATCTTGGGCATCCGAGTGTATGGTCACGATATGCCATCAATTCTGCTAAACCTTACAACACATCTGAATGAGACAAATTTGCCGACGTTAGTCATCGGTGTTTCCTCAATGATCTTTCTATTTTGGGTCCGCAATGGGCTCGAACCTCTATTGACGAAAATCGGGATGACCGCGGCCGTTGCCGGGAGTGTGACTAAGGCCGGCCCGGTAGTGGCCGTGATTGTTTCAACGACAATTGTCAGCTTTTTTGCCTTGCATCATGCAGGTGTCTCAATCATTGGCGTTATCCCTGACGGACTGCCGGTACCCTCATTGCCCGAGCTTGATCTAACCCTTGCCAAACAACTCCTTCCTGCAGCATTTCTGATCTCGATCGTTGGCTTCGTTGAGACAGTGAGCGTCGGCCACACACTCGCCGCCCGTCGCCGCGAAAGAATCCAGCCGAACCAAGAGTTGATCGGATTGGGAGCAGCAAATATTGCCAGTGGTTTTGGCGGAGGGTTCCCCGTCACTGGTGGGTTTAGCCGCTCAGTGGTGAATTTTGAGGCCGGTGCAAAAACACCACTTGCGGGTATCATCACTGCAATCATGATTGCAATGACTGCCTTATTCTTGACCCCCCTGTTTGAATATCTTCCCAAAGCTGTGTTGGCTGCGACAGTCATCGTGGCTGTCCTATCTCTTGTCGATTTGAGAGCGATCCATCGCGTTTGGGTCTTTTCTAAACCGGATTTTTGGGCGATGTTAACAACGATCATCGTGGTCCTAGGGATCGGAATCGAAGCCGGAATAGTGGCCGGAATTGTCGTTTCAATTTGCTTTCTATTGGCGAAAATTGCACGTCCACACTTCGCTGTCATCGGTCAGATCCCTGGCACCCAGCACTTTCGAAATGCAAACCGCCATGACGTCCTGAAAAGTGAAAAAATTCTGGCCATCCGCTTGGACGAAATGCTGTATTTTTTAAACGGCCATACCTTCGAAGATGCTATCAATGAGTTACTCAGCAAAAACAAACACCTGACCGATCTGGTGTTGCTCTGTCACGCGATCAACGAAATTGATGCGTCAGGCCTTGAAGTGCTCGAATCGATTAATGAAAGACTACATTCTCAGAACATCAAATTTCACTTGTCAGAGGTCAAAGGGCCTGTGATGGATCGCCTAGACCGAGTCGGTTTCAGAACGCACCTGACAGGGCAGATTTTCCTCTCACATTATGAGGCGATGTGTACACTCGACCCAGCGTGCGAGACTAACGGCAACACTCAATCAGCTGGAGCGTAGCAGCTCACTAAAAGGACGCTCATCCGCGAGAGCTTCTTGGGCATCTCCACGATCCCACCCTGATGCGACCAATAAGCCTGTGCGTAAATCCCAATTTAGTTCATGCAACAACTGATACGCACGCGACTGGTCAAACCCATCGATTTGGCCTGCCAAGATTCGCGCCTGACGGTCTTTCAGTTTCGCATTTGTTGCCTGAACACACAGCATCTCATTACCGAGCACACGCCCAAGCTGCGTCATAAGCGCTGTGGAGAACGCATTCAGTAATGCTTTTTGCGCCGTACCAGCACCCAACCGCGTGGAGCCAGCAAGGACTTCAGCACCCGTTTCAGTGACCAAACCATGCTCGGCGATGGTAACCAGTTGACCGGCCGGATTTGAACTCACACCAATGGTCAAAGCACCTTGCACTTTGGCTGCTGCGAGAACCTGACAAGTGAATGGCGTATTCCCCGAGGCTGCAATACCAATGATCACATCTGAGGCAGTGAGACACTGTTGTTCGACCTGTA
Source organism: uncultured Litorivicinus sp. (assembly GCA_902541775.1). Lineage (GTDB taxonomy): Bacteria > Pseudomonadota > Gammaproteobacteria > Pseudomonadales > Litorivicinaceae > HIMB30. Next base: position 49,098 of record CACBSE010000001.1, read on the forward strand.
CAACCGCGTCATCGACATCATCTTCGGCACCCTCGACCGATTCAGCAAGCGCCTTCGCACCCCCTGCAATCAAATAGATCAGACGATTCAGGGGCCATCCAAACGTTGGGACCAGTTCGACACCGTCCTGAACACCAATCCGAATGGAACAACCTGCCCCAGCATACACTAGTCGCCCTTCACTCCGACGAAGACGGTCTGTCGCAGCCTCGACAGCGGCGGCAAGTTGATCTGTAATTTTTCGAATCGCCTCAACCGCTTGAGCCTGCGACGCCAACAAACGCTCTAATTGCAGAGCAACCGGAAGCCGATCAAACTCTCGACCAGCCGGATCGACGATCTCCGTCGGTGATAGCGTTACTTTTTCTTGGCCCACGCGTGTTTCAATGTCACAGAACGGTTATAAATGATCCGGTCGTCAGAACTCTCAGAATCTTGTTTAAAAAAACCAACACGCTCGAATTGGAAATAGGCATCAGGCATCAGTGTCCCGAGTGCAGGCTCAACCAACGCTTGACCGTTAATCAGTGATTCTGAATTCATGACTGATGCAAGATCTTCATAGTTTCCCGGATCCGGCACTGTGAAGAGTCGATCATACAAACGCACATCGACTTCTCTCGCGGATGCTGCGTGGACCCAATGGATAGTGCCCTTGACCTTCCGGCCTGATTGATCCCGCCCTGAACGCGTCTCTGGGTCGTATCGCACATGAACTTCAGATACTAGCCCCTGAGCATCAAGCACGACGTCCTCGAAATCGACAATGAATCCATACTTCAATCGAACGCTACCGCCAGGGGATAGTCGGAAGAACCCTTCGGGTGGGTTAAGTTCAAAATCTGACCGATCAATCGAAAGCTCACGACCGAAAAGCATAGTGCGAGATCCTAATTCAGGGCGCTTAGGGTGCCAGGGAACGTCCAGCCCCAGAGAGACTTGATCCCAGTTCGTGACCACGACCTTCAGCGGATTTAAAACAGCCATCGCTTTGTGCGCACGCCGTTCGAGGTCATCACGGATCGAACTTTCGAGAATCTGTAGTTCGATGGTGTTCAGCTTCCGCGTGACGCCAATGCGTTCGCAGAAAAATCGAATGCCCTCGGGTGAGTAACCTCGACGACGCATCCCAGCGATCGTCGGCATCCGTGGATCATCCCACCCGGATACATAGCCGCCCTCAACCAATGCATTCAACTTCCGTTTACTGGTCACAGTCCCCTCAAGTTCAAGGCGACTGAATTCAGTTTGTTTCGGTCGATGAGGGACTGGCAGTTTTTTCAACAGCCACTCATATAGCGGTCTGTGATCTTCAAACTCGAGCGTACATAACGAATGCGTGATCCCTTCGATTGCATCACTTTGACCATGAGCATAATCGTAGGTGGGGTAAATACACCACTGATCACCAGTCCGTGGATGTGATAGGTGCCGAATGCGATATAGCGCCGGATCGCGAAGATTCAAATTCGGGGCCGACATTGAAATCTTCGCTCGAAGAACAGCTGCCCCTACAAGTAATTCTCCATCACGCATTTTTAGAAATAGCGCTTCGTTTTCTTCGGGCGAGCGATCACGATAAGGACTATCGACTCCAGGCTCCGTCAATGTTCCCCGGTTGGCTCGCATTGCTTCCGCTGACTGCTCATCAACGTAGGCATCTCCATTTCGGATTAAATGCAATGCCCAATCAAAGAGTTGCTGAAAATAGTCGGCCGTGTGGTAGAGTGCTGACCAGTCAAACCCAAGCCAACTCACATCTGCTTGAATTGCATCAATATATTCCTGAGATTCTTTCTCGGGGTTGGTGTCATCAAATCGAAGATGACAACGCCCGCCAAACTCTTCAGCCAATCCAAAGTTGAGACAGATACTCTTCGCGTGACCAACGTGCAAATACCCATTGGGCTCTGGTGGAAAACGCGTGACGACTTCCGTCAGTTGACCCTGTTTAATTTGGTCGGCGATCTTTGTCCGAATAAAGTTCGTTGGCTTTTCGCTCACGGTTACACCATCAACAAAGTCGCAAGCTGTCTGCGGCCTGTTCGTGCTCGCGGATCGTCATTACCCAACCGATCAAAGATTTGAATCAATAACAAACGCGCGGCATCGTCGTTATATTGGCGATCAGTCCGAATGATGGTTAATAGATGCGTTATCGCTGACTCGACATCATCGGAGACCATTAGGTGCACAGCTAAGAAATAACGGGCCTCACTGTCCTCATCACTCGCCTCGATGCGAGATTCGCAAGTTGCGCGATCAGGGGCGCCGGCTAATAAATCCCGAAATGCCTTGCCCGCAGCAATCGACTTCGCCCGCGGATCCACCCGATGTGCATCTGGGAGACGCTCAATAATTGCTTCAGCACTGTCTAAATCACCCTTTTTGAGTAGCACCTGCGCCATATCAAGATACACATCATAATTTTCTGGATCATCTGCGGTAATCAGCTGATACAAGGCAATCGCTTCATCATATTGACCCAATGCGACAAGCTCAGCGGCACGTTCCAGCGGAGATGCTTCGACTCGCTCAACATGCTTGTCTAAAATGGCACGAATCTCCCCGTCGGACAGCGCTCCCGTAAAATGATCAGCTGGCTGGCCATTCTTAAAAAGGACGACAGTCGGCAAAGAACGCACACCCATTCCTGCCAGAAGCATTTGCTCCGCATCCGCATCGACCTTGGCTAAAATGAACGCACCGGCATATTCATCAGCGAGTCGTTCAAGCATGGGACCTAACGTTTTACACGGGCCACACCATTCCGCGTAAAAATCGACGAGAACAGGGGTTGCCTGTGATTTTTGGAGAACATCTGTCTCAAAAGTTTCAGATGTGACTTGGATTGAATAAACGTCGGACATAATAACCTGTAAGTTTCATAAATTTGCGACGGAGTATACCCTGTCGTGACCTTTTGACGTGAGACCACACATGCAATTGAGTGAAAGACAGCAAGAAATCATTGACGAATTTCAGTTTTTTGATTCCTGGATGGACAAATATCAATATTTGATTGATCTTGGCAAAGATCTTGAACCGCTCGAAGAATCAGAAAAAAACCAAACCAATTTAGTCCGAGGCTGCCAATCGCAAGTTTGGATGGTTGTCGACGGTGAAGCATCCCATGTGTCCGTTCGAGCGAATTCAGATGCTGCGATCGTCTCGGGTTTGATCGCGCTGGTCGTGCGTCTGTATTCCGATGCATCCGCAGAAGACATTATCAAAACAGAGCCTGAATTCGTCGAAGCGATTGGTTTATCTCAGCATTTATCGCCAACACGGGCGAATGGGCTTGCCTCCATGCTGCAACGGCTGAAAGCGGAAGCGGCACAATTGGTTGCGAAATCCACATAAACGCTTGATATAGGACCTAATCAGTCCTATATAATGCGCATCCGGAATTAATTTGTGGTGCGCCGATGGTACGACTGTCGAAACTGACTGACTATGCCTCAGTGATCTTAGCTCAGATGGCAAGGTATCCTGATGTTCTGTGGTCAGCGGGGCAGTTGTCTGACGAGTCATCCATCCCGAAACCAACGTGCATAAAGCTGCTCAAACTCTTGGTTAAAGGTGGTGTGCTGACATCAACGCAAGGCGCTCGAGGCGGTTACAGCTTAGCGAGAGCACCATCACAAATCCCGGTCAAAGTAATCATTGAGGCCATCGAAGGACCGACGGCGATAACTGAGTGCGGGACAGATGAAACACTGTGCCGGCTCACCGACCACTGTTCAGTGATGTCACGGTGGCGGGAATTAGGTGATCAGGTGGATCACATTCTGACAAAAACGACGTTGGAAGACCTGATCAGCCCACACACGCTCTATGCGCGATCCGATCGCCGTATCGAGACTTTGGAGGTGTACTGATGAGTCAACAAGAGATCGATCAACTAGTCGACCAGGACTATAAATATGGGTTCGTGACCGATATTGAATCCGACACACTACCGCCGGGTTTGAATGAGGATGTCATTCGTGAAATTTCGACCCGCAAAGGTGAACCTGAGTGGTTATTGGAATGGCGGCTGGAGGCTTATACCAAATGGCTTGAGATGACACCACCTGAATGGGCGCACCTTGACTACCCACCGATTGATTTCCAAGCAATCAGTTATTTCTCTGCGCCGAAACAGCAAGGCGATGGACCGAAAAGCCTAGACGAAGTCGATCCTGCATTGATCGAGACGTACAACAAACTCGGGATACCACTTGAAGAACAAAAGATGCTCGCAGGCGTCGCTGTCGACGCGGTCTTCGATTCGGTTAGCGTGGTAACAACATTTAAGGAGAAGTTACATGAAGCGGGAGTTGTCTTTTGTCCGTTATCAGAAGCCGTTCATTCCCACCCTGAGCTTGTGAAAAAGTTTCTGGGCTCGGTCGTTCCTCAAAACGATAACTACTATGGTGCTCTCAATTCGGCCGTATTCTCGGATGGCTCGTTCGTTTATATCCCGAAGGGCGTTCGGTGTCCGATGGAGCTCTCGACCTACTTCCGGATTAATCAACAAAATACAGGGCAGTTTGAACGTACACTCATTGTCGCTGAGGAAGGTTCATATGTGTCATATCTTGAAGGATGCACAGCACCACAACGTGACGAAAATCAATTGCACGCGGCGGTCGTCGAACTGGTTGCTGAAACAGATGCCGAGATCAAATACTCAACAGTACAAAACTGGTTTGCTGGCGATGATGAAGGTAAAGGGGGAATTTATAACTTCGTAACCAAGCGCGGTGAATGCCGTGGTGATCGAGCCAAGATCAGTTGGACACAACTTGAAACAGGCTCCGCCATCACTTGGAAATATCCAAGTTGCGTCTTAAAAGGAGCAGATTCCGTTGGTGAGTTCTATTCAGTAGCAGTTGCTGGAAAGAAGCAACAAGCAGATACCGGCACAAAAATGGTCCATATTGGCCCACGCACGCGTTCAACAATTATTTCAAAAGGTATTTCGACTGCCCGCGGTCAAAATGCCTATCGAGGATTGGTGAAAGTCCTACCCGGTGCTGTTGATGCACGGAATTTCACACAGTGCGATTCGCTGTTAATCGGCGATCAATGTGGTGCGCACACATTCCCCTACGTTGAGGCTCAAGAACCCAGCGCTCAACTCGAACACGAAGCCACAACGTCAAAAGTCAGTGATGACCAGTTGTTCTACCTGAGGACGCGTGGCATGAGTGAAGAAGACGCTCTCAACATGGTCGTCAATGGTTTCTGTAAAGAAGTCTTCCAAAAACTTCCGATGGAGTTCGCTGTCGAGGCCGAAGCACTCCTTGGTATTACACTTGAAGGAGCAGTCGGCTGATGCTGTCTATTCGCAATCTACACGCACGGGTTAGTGATAAGCCCATCCTCAAAGGCATCAATCTTGAGATCGGTACTGGTGAAATACACGCCATCATGGGGCCGAACGGCTCCGGTAAGAGCACATTATCGTCGGTACTTGCCGGCCGCGATGACTACGAAGTGACCGATGGAGAAGTGATCTACATGGGTCAAAACCTACTCGATTTAGAACCTGAAGAGCGTGCGTGGGCCGGTGTATTTCTCTCTTTCCAGTATCCTGTTGAAATTCCAGGTGTCAAAAATATTTATTTGTTGAAAGCAGCAGTGAACGCCATACGAGAACATAGCGGACTCCCTGAGTTAAGAGCCGGTGAGTTTTTAAAACTCGTGCGTGAAAAACTCAAAGTCATGCAAATTGATGAATCTTTCCTGCATCGTAACGTCAACGAAGGTTTCTCAGGTGGCGAAAAAAAACGAAATGAAATTCTGCAGATGCAACTACTTGAGCCAACGCTCGCGCTCCTCGATGAGACAGACTCCGGCCTCGACGTTGATGCGCTTCGTGTTGTTGGGGAAGGGATCAACCAAATGCGCTCGCCAGAGCGCAGCGTCTTACTCATCACGCACTACCAACGCTTACTTGACATTGTGAAACCCGACTTTGTGCACGTGTTGGCGCATGGTGAAATCAAATTATCAGGTGACCATACGCTGGCTGAAAAGCTCGAGCGCGAAGGCTACGAAGGGATCGAAGCAGCATGAGCGGATTCAGTGAATGGTTAGCTCGCATCAAGGACGTCCGTGCACCAGAAGCGCTAGCAGTTGGTTTACCCAACAAACGTATCGAGTCATGGAAATATGTGCCGATCCGGGGCCTTGCACGTACGACATGGCAACCGGCAAGCCCGCAGATTACAGAACAATTTGCATTGACGGGCGGTCAATTTGTCAATGTCCCCACGGTCAACGGATGCGCAGTATCTGAGAATACGCTGACCGCATCCGAGCAGAAACGCCTTGACAGGATGAGTCAGGCCCATGGATTTGGCCTCACCCAGGCTGCACTTGAAAACACTCGGTTGGTGCTTACGATTCAAAAAACTGCGTCGGTGGTTTTGAATCTGCATCACCTTGCGAATCAGGCGAGCTCAGCAGGTTTCGCAACACTCGTGTTGCGAGTTGAGGCGGGTGGACAGCTGACCCTGGTCGAACAATTCGAATCAACCGATATTGAGTCGGCAAATCTCAGCTCACTGCGTTGTCTGGTTGCTTTATCACGTGATTCATCGGTCACGCATGTGCGCTTTCAAGCAGCCAATGCTGCTGCACACGTGTTTTCCAATCTCGATGTTGAATGTAGTGAAAATGCGACCTACCGACTACAAACAATTGAGTTCGGATCGAAGTTAGCTCGGAACGATGTTCATATTGCCCTAGTTGGGCGCGAGGCATCGGCTTCGGTGAACGGACTTGCCATCACAAGTGGCACGCAATACCACGATACACATCTGGCGATTGATCATGTGGTCGGTGAGACCAACAGTGAAATGACCTTCAGAAATATGGTCGATGGGAAAGGCGAGGCAACATTTAATGGTCGCGTCCTGATTTGCAAGGATTCACAACGATCAGCGACTGAGCAGTCTGTTGCAAACCTTTTATTGTCAGACTCTGCTCGCGTGAATCCAAAACCGGAACTCGAAATCTATGCCGACGATGTAACCGCTTCACATGGGTGTACTGTTGGTAGTCTCAATAAGACTGAACTGTTCTACTTGAAAAGTCGTGGACTGTCAGAGGCCGACGCCCGCGCTTTCCTGCAATATGCTTTTGCAGAAAAAATCGTCGAGGAAATTGAACATCGAGACATCCGAGAATTGGTCGAGACGCAACTCTTGGGTGAATTGAAGCATGGCGAACTGATCGCCGAGCTCAAGGAATCTATCGATGTTTGATCTCGCGCGTGTTCGCGATGATTTCCCGATTTTATCGCGTGAAGTTAACGGACAACCATTAGTCTACTTTGACAACGCTGCAACGTCACAAAAGCCAACTACAGTCATTGAGTCGATCAGTGACTACTACGATCGCTACAACTCCAATGTCCATCGTGGAGTCCATACCTTAAGCGGTGAGGCAACCGACGCGTATGAGGGCGCGCGCGCGCGAATTGGGCAATGGTTTGGAGTTGAAGACACTGGAGAAGTCATCCTCCTACGAGGAGCGACCGAAGCTCTGAATCTCGTCGCCAATACTCTCTCAACTGGTCTCAAATCTGGTGATGTGGTGTTAGTTGGCCAAACTGAACATCACGCGAATATCGTCCCTTGGCAACAACTTGAGTCTCGAATTGGAATTCAGGTCATTCCAATACCGGTCGATGGCACAGGAACCTTGTGTTTGGAGTCAGCGAAGAACCTGTGTAAGAGACACAAAGTCGCCGTCATAGCGATAGGGCATGTCTCAAATGCCGTTGGAGCGATCAATGATGTCTCGGGATTTATTCGACTGGCAAAGGACAATAATGCGTTTTCAGTGATTGATGGAGCGCAGGCTGCACCACATATGCGAGTCAATGTGCAAGATCTTCACGCGGATTTCTACGCAGTGAGTGCACACAAATGCTGTGGTCCAACCGGGATCGGTGTGCTGATTGGCCAACGTGAATTACTGGAGTCTCTCCCGCCTTGGCAAGGCGGTGGCGATATGATTGATCGTGTGAGCTTTAGTGGAACGACGTACAACGAACTGCCTTGGAAATTTGAGGCGGGGACGCCAAATATCGCGGATACCATTGGGTTTGCGAGGGCTCTCGAATATCTTGAATCCATCGACTTTGATGCTGCTATCGCCCATGAACACCAAGTCCATCAACATCTTACTGAGGCCATGCTGAGTCGCAAAAAAGTCGATGTATTGGGTCACCCCAAACACTGGACAAGTGTGTGTTCATTCAATGTCAAAGGCGCGCACCCTACCGATGTCGGGACGCTTCTTGATCAACTCGGGTTCGCCGTACGAACAGGCCATCACTGTGCCATGCCAACGATGGAGCATTTTGGACTGCCAGGAACTGCGCGCGCCTCAGTAGCGTTTTACAACACAGTTGATGAGGTGGATCGATTCCTTGAGGCACTCGATCGCGTGATAGGAATGCTGACAGACTGATGATCTCCTTTGCGACACTCGACAAAGGCTCTGAACTGACCGTCCTTGAGAATGTGACGGGGAAACAAGTCCCTCAGGGGATTCCTTTGACCATCGGTGTCGGAGAGAGAGTCACAGTCACGCAGGCGCTTGGAGACACCTTAACGCTAGACATTGGTAGCCGTTTGGTCCGGATTGAAACTGATGATCTCGCGAGGCTTGGTGTTGAGGCCCCAAAGCAGCATCGCACACTGGATACACTGTCACTAGAAGATCAAGTGTGGGATGTGCTCAAACAGAGCTATGACCCGGAAATTCCAGTGAATATCGTCGAATTGGGTTTAATTTACGATTTAAGAATCTCCACACTCATCGATGGTCGAACGCATGTCAGAGTAGACATGACGTTGACAGCCCCTGGCTGTGGTATGGGACCCATCATGGCCCGTGATATTAAAGAAAAGATTGGAGCACTGTCGGGAGTCGACCAAGCAGACATACAAATGGTCTTTGATCCGCCTTGGGATGCAAGCAGGATGACGGAAGAAGCACGCCTAGAGGCAGGTTTATTCTAGGAGGCGTTATGAGCAATTGGATTAAAATCTCAACGATCGATGCACTCGTCGATGGAGCTTATGAGCGCTTTGAGTTTGATGAGATGGATGTGCTGGTTTTTCGTGAAGGTGACGCAGTCTATGCGATCGAAGATTTGTGTACCCACGATGGTGCTGAACTCTGTGGTGGTCTCTACATTAACGGTGAAATTGAATGCCCGCGACATGGCGCAAGATTTTGTGTCAAAACAGGCCAAGCACTGTCTGCACCCGCCTATGGACAGGTATCGACTTTCCCCATTCGAATTAACGAAGAGGGGGGGATCGAACTACAAGTCGACAATGCCTAATGCGTCAGCCTTCACTTGTTTTTGGATCGATTTCAGCAGCATCAGTCATTGTCTTCGAAGCCATCGAAATTCCGCTTGTTGCTGCGATTGTACCCATCTTCGCAGTGGTAATCTAAGCTTGCCTTACGGAGAGAATCACGTGACCCGGGTGTCGATGCGACAGATTTCGCAATAATGCTTATTAGCATCGTCCTAGGTAGTCAAGTGACCCCCGCGGTTCTGAACCACGCAGAAATCTGACCAGTGAGCCTGTAATTACTGTTGCTGACTATGGTTCTTATTCTCCTTACCCTGGGGTATCTCAATCAACAATTACTGGGCATGGGAAAAGTTAGTGCCTATCTGACCGGGGCCCTGGAAATCTCACGACTGCCGTTGCCATCGCTTACCAGTTAAACGGATTGATAGCCCAAGCGGCGACTACCATGACTTTAGACTGGCATCTTTAACAGTGATTACCTCTCTGATATTTTGTGTTCCCTAGGAACATAAAATATTAAAAGCTTTCAGAAGTTCAGATTTCATAATTTGGATTTTACTTTTGGCCTTCGCTTGGTTGATGACACAGGTTCTTAAAAAACTTAGTGTGACTACTCCCAGTTTACTTACTGGCACCATAGTCACTACTCAATCAATTTTCTGGAAATAGAACTGGTAAATCCGCTATGGTTGTTTATCTCTATTGCAATGATCATATGGTCGCTCGCGATCGACATCCTGAAACAAGGCTTACTGATCTTGAGTAAGACGATTGCTTCTGCTATTCACCCGAATGTATTGGGCGTGATCGTAGCAGCGGTTGGTGCTGATATAACCTACTTAACGATTAATATACCCTCATCAGATACCCTACTCGCATTTATGCCTGGAGGACTTCAAGTAATGCCAATGGTTGCGATAGAAACCAGTGCTGATGGACGCTATGTAACGACACATCACTTTGTCAGCGTACCGGCAATGGCTATGCTCATCCCATTATTCGCATACTATTGGAGACGCTATTGAGTTTTCTCGACCATTTCGACCGCGCGCACAATGCCGATCTTCAATCATGGACACCCTGGTTACAGGGGAATGCGTTACTTGGTTATGTGCAAGATAATTTCAAAGAACGTGGGTTAAGTTTTGGTCTGTGGCAAGAATCAGAATCGGGTCTTGTGATTCCGAGCCTGTCTGAAGGAGATCTCAATCAACTCTTCGCGAAATTTGCAAAAGACGCATACGAAGAAGGGTTGCTCTGGAGCTGGGTTGGTGAACCCTTTCCTGTCAAAGCATCAGTGACAGACCCGACTCGGTTTGTAATGGAGCGCACATTGACTGCACCGCTTGGTTGCCTAACCTTTGGCGTGCATCTCAATGGCTTTGTAAGAACGCAAGCGGGCATCGAATTGTGGGTTGCAAAGCGATCACAGAGCAAACCAACATTTCCTGGCAAACTCGATAATATAGTTGCTGGTGGACAACCAGCTGGAGTTGGTCTCTTCGAAAATTTAATCAAAGAATGTGCCGAAGAAGCTGGCATTTCAGAAGCTCAAGCCAGTCAATCCATTGCAACAGGGACAGTAAGCTATCGATACACCGATGGACGAGGATTAAAACGCGATATTTTGTATTGTTATGATCTCGAACTCCCAGACAGCTTCGTACCAATGTGCCAGGATGGTGAAGTAGAATCGTTTGAACGACTACCAATTCAAGACGTACTGGCAATCATCGAAACAACGGACGCTTTTAAATACAACTGCAACCTGGTGATTATTGATTTCGCGATTCGCCACGGAGTTTTGACCGGAGACAACACGCCAGATTATGCATCGCTTTGTGAACGAAGAACGCAGCTCAGAAATTAGCCGAGACCGGCAAGTAGCCTTAAATCCATGGGCGTACGCAAGGATGGATCTTCAGTTAGGTATGGCTCGTGACCAATTACTTCGTCATACGCACATTGATGCACGATGACAGCTTCCGTGCCCCCTGCGTCAGCCAATGCCATGCCAGCCTGTGTTGACGACTTAAACACCTGATTGTCACCATCCGCTTTTTTCAGCATGGTTTCACCGACCTCTGTCACGATCTTCACCAGATAGATAATTCCTTCAAATGCGTGGATCTCAAGAGTCAGTGACTGATCCCTCGCGAGCATTGCTTTCAGATCTGCTAACGTCATGCCGATTGCAGCCGGAAGCCCCGATCGCGAAGTTCGTTCAAGGATTGCCGTAATCCGTTTAAAGACAGCGGCGATTGAAGGCCCAATCGGGCAATCAACTCTTGGTGATGCGCTGCAGCGGAACCACCGACAAAAAGTGGAATCTTCTGATCAAGTTGCGATCGTAATCGGGTTAATTCAGTCGGAATGCGTGGATCATCGGCTGGATAGGTCAAAGACAAACTCACTGCACGCGCTCCAGATTGCATTGCGCAAGCTGCAATCTCATCTGCTGGGGTATTCGGTCCAAGATAGACAGGCAACCAGCCATCGACTGAGACAAGCGCAGCGATCATCAGAGCTCCTAGCTCATGAAGCTGTCCAGTTGGTGTGGTAATCACGATCTTCGGTTCGCTACCGGTAAAGGTTTCGCGAAATCGGAGGGCCCCAATAAACGTCCTCAAGTGCGCGGTTGCCATATGCTCATGTGCGATCCGAAGCTTTCCAAGCCTCGTGGACTCACCAATTTCACGAAGCAAAGGTCCGATCACTGTCTCGAGATACACGGGCAGCGCTTGCTTCACAAGGCCCTCTTGTAGCAAATGATCAAAGCGGTGCTGATCCATGGTTTGAATTGCGAACAACATGGCGTCAACGGAGTCTTGCGTATCTGTGGACTCAAGCGGGTTGGACCAGCTTGGCCGATAGACCTCTGCTTGATTGTTTTGTGCTGCATCAAAGCGGCTGTCTTCGGAGACCACGTCTCGAAGAGCCTCGAGAGACATCGGAGCAACATCGACCAAGCGGCGCCCATTGTGTTTCGCGATCCGGATCAGTCGCAGCCGTTCAATATCATAATCGCTGTAAAGTCTGCGCTTGGTATCACTACGCGCAGGCTCAACAACGTGGTAACGTTTCTCCCAGGCGCGAATCAAGTCGACCGTCAAACCAGTTCGATTGGCGACCAGGCGGATCGGATGTCGGGGTGCTGTGTCGATACTTGAAATCGTTTCTAAAGTAGCCATACCTGCTAGTGTGGCAATGTTGTCCCACTTTTGTCCAGACAAATATAGAACATGAGAATACTCATTATCGCTCTAGTCGTCCTCGCGTTGGTTTATCTGCTCACCCGCGGATCTACCAAAGGCTGGATTGCGGAAAATAAATTCAAATTCATTGGTGGCGCTGTTGCGGTCGGTATCTTATTGCTTGTTGTCACAGGGAAACTGCCCGCTTTGGCGGCCCTCGCGGCACCGATCGCAGCTTTTGGCAGACGCTTGTGGAGCCTTCGCGGGCTCTTGTCGATGTTCCCGCAGCTTCGACAAATCCTCGGGCTCGGTGCAGCTACAGGGGCTGGTGCTGCGCACGCTAATCAGCAAAGACCGGCACGCGACGAACCAATGACCGTCAAGCGCGCCACTGAAATTCTTGGTGTCGATGAGAACGCAACACCCGCCGAGGTCAGGGCAGCACACAGAAAGCTCATGGGTAAAATGCATCCAGACAAAGACGGGACCGATTATCTTGCAGCGTTGATCAACGAGGCCCGAGATTTCCTGATCGCTCGCCACCAAGACACTTAAGAACAGCTTTCCCAAGGCCAAAACCCGCAGCGTCGTGAGCATCGTAAATGAGATTCGCACCCGCATCCTCCACCCGAGCAATGGCATGATGAGAATGTGTACTAACCGCAATCACGCCCTCAAAACCCCGTTCCCTTAAACGATTCGTAGCCCAATACTGTGATTCAGGTTCGGGCATCGTTAGTACCACAGCTTCAAGTCGACCAAAACGCAAGTTATTCCAAAAACCAGGGTCCTCAGCATCAGCAAATACGACTCTACGACCAGCCTGACGGTGCGTTTCCAATTTGCCCGGATCAGCATCAATACCTACAACTTTCTCACCGTCATCCGTGAGGCTATCGAAAACAGCTGTTCCGATTCGACCCATCCCGATGACAAGCACGTGTGCCCCACCTAACGTCAACGGTTGCTCATCTGGATGACGATCCGTTCGCTCAAGACGCATTAGTGGCCTCTCAAATCGCTCATACAATTCATGCGCAAACCGGTTCAACGGCGCAGAAATTACAAAACTCAAGGTCACAGCAACAGCAATAACAGGAATTACCGATGTTGGAATCAAGCCAGTACCCGCCCAACTTGCGGCCACGATGAGGGCAAATTCGGAATACGAAAACAATGTGATCGAAATTAAAAACGCCGTGTAGGAGCGAAGCCGAATGACTAACAAAAGCGCAAACAACACAATCAGTTTAATCGGCAGAAGAAGTAGCAGTGGTATTGCGTCCATCAGAATCTGGAGATCGAGCGGGACTTGCATCCCAACACGCAGAAAGAACGCAATCAGCAGTAACTCGCGGATACCCCAAAGATAGTTCGCAAGGCCCTTTGCCACCGGATGGTTCGCAAACACCATCCCCATGACAAGCGCACCAAGTTCACCACTGACCCCAACAGCTTTAAATAATTGAGCACCAAGAACCAACGCAATGAGAACGCCAACCAATAACTGCAATTCTGGTTCTGGAGACAATTTTTCGAGACTCTTTCTCAATATCGGAGCAACCAGTGGAATCACGAGTAATCCAAGCGCATACGGTGAGGGCGCCGAATCACCACCAATCGCTAATAAAGTCACCGCAATAAGATCCTGAAGAACCAGAATACTTATCGACAAGCGACCATGAAACGCACGGATTTCTCGACGCGCCTCGAGCCCCTTTGCAGCGACGACCGTACTCGAAAAACCAAGGATTAGCGCCAACGTAATCTTCATCTCGGTCGACAAATCCTGCGTAAGAGCAAACACCAAAATCAGGGCCGACAACATGAGATGCAGGAGAGTGCCGAATGCGACGTCAAATCGCAAGATTGATTTGGGATTCATTTTTAAGCCAACCGCGAACAGCAGTAGCTCTACACCGATTTCTGATGGCACATCGAGCCAATGATTAACATCGCCAAGACCGTTTGCGGCAAAAAGAGCGCCAACCGTTAAATAACCAACCAGAGGAGGTAATGCGAGCCAACGAGCAATTTGCCCTGCCCCCCAAGCGCCAGCAATCCAAATCAATACTGTCGGCATTATAAGCATGCCGTTTCCCTCCATGGCATTTTGTGCCCTACACCCGGTACCTCCCTCACAAGTTTTGGGACGAGATATCCTGGAAGTGCATTCAATAACGCCTCATGTAGTGCGGCCACTTCTTTGTCGGTCACATCAAAGTGATGTGCACCAGCAACGCGATCCAATACATTGAGATAGTAGGGGTCGATCCCCACCTCGAACACCCGTTCACTCAGAGTAATGAGGCTTTCTGCCGAATCATTTACTCCACGTAAAATCACGGCTTGATTCAGTACCGAACGGCAGACTACTCTTAATCGACCGACAGCATGCATCACAGACTCATCAACTTCATTGGCATGGTTGATATGCAAGACCATGACAACAGGCAATCGTGTGGTTGCAAGCGTCTCACACAAAGCAACTGTGACCCGGGCGGGGATCACCACCGGCAACCGACTGTGGATGCGTAAGCGCGTAATGGTTGGTATCAAGTCAAGTCGTGATAATAGATCCCGAATCGAGAAGTCATCAGCCATCAAAGGATCACCGCCTGATAAAATGACTTCGTTAATTTCAGGGTGTTCGATCAAATATTTGATTAGCAAATCAACATCACGTGAGGTCAGTGTCTGTTCTTGATACGGAAAATGGCGCCGGAAACAGTAACGACAGTTGATGGCACAACCACCACGATAAATCAGGAGAACCCGCGAACGATATTTGTGGAGGACACCAGGTAACGCACTGTCGAATTCATCCAAAGGATCAGTCACAAAACCTGGATTCAGGATACGTTCATCAACAACAGAAAGCACCTGTCTCAAAAGTGGGTCATGCGGATCGCCGGGGACCATTCGCGTGATAAAGGGTTCGGGGACCCGAACTGAAAAAGCCGGCGTGTGATCAACACCCAGTACTTGGGTAGCATCCAGTCCGAGACGTGTGAGTAGCACTTCGGAGCTTGTCACGCTGCTGGCTAACTCCTGTTGCCACGAATTCACAATCGCTGTTCCAATACTCGCTCAACAGTATCGACGATCGCTTGGGTTTGGGAATCAATTTCAAGATTCAACGAGTCACCGACTGTGACTCGACCAAAAGTCGTTAATTCACGGGTTTCAGGAATCAAATGTATACTCAAGTGCCCGTCTCGCTCCGTATCACCGACGGTTAATGAGCATCCATTCAGTGAGACATAGCCCTTTGGCAGCGCGTACTTTTTCAGCGCTTCCGGAATAGCCCACCACACTGCCAGATTTGCGTCAGTTTCTACCACTTCGGTCACTTGAGCTCGCCCATGTATGTGCCCGGACAACACATGACCACCAATTTCATCACCAAAACGAGCCGCGCGCTCCACATTAACAACATGGCCGACCTTCAAATCACCGAGATTTGTCAGTCGCAACGTTTCATCAATCACATCAAAATCTACACCATGCTTATCCCAACCGACGACTGTCAAACAAACGCCATTGATTGCAACAGATGCGCCCGTTTCCAGCCCCTGGTCGCGGCCGGTTGGTAATCTAACCTGGAGACGACGAATTCCTCCGTGATCCTGAATCTGAGTGACTTCACCCAAGCCCTGAACAATCCCTGTGAACATTAACCAGCTAACTCCTGAATCAACGATCGAATCGTTGGATGACGATCCGCTGTTCGTAATGCAAAACTCCGCCCCAATTGAAGCAGCGGCTGATCAGAACGAAACACATCGGAAAAAAGGCCCATCACCATGGCAACAGTCCGCTGCTCAAAACGCCGGTCACGCGAAACAGTTCGTGCAATGCGATCACCACGGGCTGAAGGAGCACTTGCCAACGTCTGTTGTAACGCAAGCACATCTGTAAATCCAAGGTTCGCTCCAAGACCTGCCAACGGCAAAATGCCGTGTGCAGTATCGCCGATGGCTAACAAACATCCGAGAGAATCCTGCTTCAATGATTGCTGAGACAGCGGAATCCAAATCGGTTCATCGACGAAACTCAAGGCACCTCGTACCGACTCACTGGTCTGAGTGATCGTTAAAGATAATATCTCGATTGAATACCCTTTGAGTTCAGACGCAGTGTCGAGATCCAACGACCAAACCAGGCTCACACGATGCTCACCGTCCCGATCAGGTAATGGCAGCAGTGCTAGCGGGCCACATTCAGTAAAAATTTGAAACGCCTCCCCATTATGGGGTTGCTCGCTTCTCAATGTCCCAACGACTGCCATCTGCCGATAACCACCATCGACAATTTCGAAACCAGAGGCAAGTGCCGTGTGTGCTTGGCGTCCCTCGGCAAAGATCACTAAATCAGCATCACGCTCTTTCTTGGGGAGCGTCAACACGCCTCGTTGCGAAACGGACTCAACCCGCTCCGAAACACAATCGATACCTGATTCAGCAACCCGTGCTAGTAATTGATTGCGAACCCAATCTGCCTCAACCAAATGACCAAGGGCGGCTTCGGTAAAGGTGACTCGTGCATCACTCCGTGCATCAATCACATGCATAGATTGATAAGCACAGAGTCTTTCATCGGGTGCCCACGCACCAAGCTCTGTGAGCAACTGAGTTGATCGCGACCCCAGCGCCCAAACGCGCGGATCGGCTTCCAACGACAAGGCCTTCTGCTCGAATCCTTGTGGATCGAAGAGGGTAACTGAATGTCCTGCTTTCTGACACACCAAAGCTGCCGCCGAACCAATTGAACCTGCACCGATCACCGCGGTTTTCAAGAAACAATCCCCATACCGGCCTCGGCAATTTTGGTCTTCAGCCACGGACTTTGGTCAACGGCCGCCATACCGAGACTGGTTAAAATTTTTCGCGGCAATAGATCACGATCAAATAATGCCTCGAGACTCGAGGAGGCTAGTCGTGTTTTGTCCCGATTCGGTTTCCAATTCGTAAACGCCCTTCGAATCGCGGTGTCAGGATCTGACTGCTTGAGTTCAGCGGTGATTTGCATCACCCCGCGAAGGGCAAGATTCAAGCCCTGGCCTGCAACCGGATGAATCGTCTGCGCACCATTACCGATCAATACAATGCCTGGACGATAGGGCTGATCAATCCATCGTTCGATCAATGGAATTACCAGAGGATCTGTCGCGAGTTCAATTGACCCAAGCTCGTCAGTCATCGCATCCCTTAGCGCTTCAATCAGCGCTGTAGACGATTGCTGGAATTGCTCAGCGTGAGCTGGACTGAGAGACCAGACAAATCCATAGACATCTGGCTCGATGGGTAACAATGCCAACGGTCCCGTACCGACGAAGCGCTCATAGGCACGCCCTTTCTTCGGGGCGCTGACACGAATACGGCCTAAAATTGCAGAGCGACCAAAGGGTCTGTAATGCGCGGTCAATCCCAACATCTCAGTGAGGTGACTACGGCCACCATCAGCCAGAATCACAAGATCCGGAGTGACTTCTTCGCCAGTCGCCAGCTGAATATGAGGATTTGCTCGCGCACTTCGCGCATGGATAGTCTCAACAGCGGTCGGTTCAACGTTGTTTGATACATGCCGTGCCACAGCGCTTTCAAGGGCTTGTGAACAGATGACCCGACCGAATCGCGAATATCCGCACTCGGCTGCTTGCAACAAGATGGAGCTTGGCAATCCTTTCTCGTTCACAAGGATTTCGGTGAGGTCTTCGCCTGCCTCAAGGTCTACGCCCATGCGCTCGAGTAAAAGGAGCGTGGACTCAGCGAGGGCAAGCGACATCGTCGGCTTGTTGATTGAGGGATCAAACAAACGAACTTGATGTTCATCATCGACCAGCGCACGTGCCGCAATCATCCCTATCGGTCCGCCACCGATAATACTCACCTCCACGATTAGCCTCGCATTAGGGTTTCGATATCAGATCGCTCTTTTGGCACTTTTGATGTCAAAATATCGGGATCTTGGTTGGTAATCAGGACATCATCTTCAATGCGGATACCAATACCGCGATATCTTTCAGGGGCATCGGATCGTTGATCGATGTATAGGCCTGGCTCACATGTAATCACCATGCCTTCAGACAATTCAACAGGCTGGCCGTCATCCTCATAAGCGCCAACATCATGCACATCGAGGCCCAGAAAATGTCCTGTTCCGTGCATGTAATATGGAAGATATCGCTTCTCTTCAAGGGCGGATTCAAGGGAACCCTCGATAATGTTTAGGTCGATCAAACCTTCAGTGAGTCTGCGGAGGGCGGCCTCATGAAATTGTTTGATCGAATTCCCGACGACCATGGCCTGAATCGCCTTAGCCTGTGCGCTCAGCACTACGTCATACAAATCGGCTTGCGCGCTTGAGAATGACCCATTAATCGGGAAGGTACGGGTTATATCACCCGCATATCCTTGAACTTCGCAACCGGCATCAATCAACACGAGATCACCGTCCTGCAATCGATCAGCGCGATCGATGTAGTGTAGAATACATGCATTGCTACCACCGCCAACAATGGTCTGATAAGCGACCGCGGGCGAGCCCTCCATTCGGAAACAATGCTCCACGATAGACGCCAATTGATCTTCAGTCATATCGGGTTCACAGGACTGCATTGCTGCGACATGACCCAATGCAGAAATCCGTCCCGCCTCACGCATTGCGGTGATTTCTTCATCGGACTTGATGAGACGCGCCTGATGCAAATGACGAGATAAATCAGCACGATGCGATAACAAGTCTTGGCGTCTCGACTTGATACTCTTCGATTTGATCGCTTGGTCCACGATCGCTGCCGATTGCATGCACTGAAATGGATACTCAAGCCAAACAACATCCATTAACAGACGCCCGAGTTCCGTATCGAGCGCATCAATTGGAAATCCCTCATCAATGCCTAACTGAGTCTGCACGTTCTCAGGTCCTAGGCGCCGGCCGGTCCAAACCTCTTGATCAGGGTTTTTAGGTCGCACAAACAAGCGATCTGGCTGATTCGGACCGATCACAAGGACCGCATCAGGCTCAGTGAAGCCGGTTAAATACCAGAAATCGCTCGACTGTCGAAAAGGGTACTCGGCATCCCGATTTCGAACGATCTCATGCGCTGCCGAAACAATCGCGAGCGATTTAGCAGGCATCAATGCCTTCAGATGGTCGCGTCGCTGCTGATAAACATTCAAAGAAAACATCACGTACTCGCTTAATGAACGATTGGCTCATTCGATGCTTCATTGTGGTCGCCACGGAGTTCGGTAGCGATCAGAAGCGATGCCAATCTTACGTGTTCACTGACGTCGGTAAACGCTTTTTCAAGGGATTCATCATCACCATCCGCTTCGATCCTTGCGATTTCAGATAAATCCTCTAACGCTTGGCGAACGTCTTTAGACAGTTTTCGCTCCTTTGACAGTTCACCAGACAAACCAAGACCCGCGAGGAAGGACTCGCACCAGGCTCCCAGCGCATCAGCTCGCTCTTCAATGAGCTCGTCGTCTTCGGGCAACAACATTTCAAAGTCCAAACCGATCCCGCTCCAGCTCTCATGAAGACTTCCAAAAAGGGTCTCAAGCGTGCTTGCAATTTGGGTGATAGCACCCGGCTGAAGATCTGCATATTCGGCTAAGCGAGCAACGTATTCATCCGGCTTCAGATGCATATCGGCAGCCATCAAACCCGCAAGTAACCCCTGGACTTCTGACGCCCGAATATCGCAATTCTGGTCGACTAACCAATCATCCACCGGACGATATAACTCTGTGATCACCGAGTACCTCCTGAGACATCAATCGTATCACGTCTGTTGTGCCGACGAGTGAGCAGACGTATGATGTTTGGGTGTTATCAGGAAACCTAAATGCATAATGATTTGCAGGAGTTGGAACAGCAAGTTGAGAAACTGATCCAACTTTCAGAACGTCTCAATCAGGAAAACCGCCACTTGCGGAAGCAACAGGCGGTGTTAAAACGTGCGCGAGCAGAGCTGTTGAAACAACGCGACGAAGCACGACAGCACATCGATGCTGTCCTTGGGCGGCTCAAAAACTACGAGGTGCTATCATGACAGAGATCGCGACCGTGCGCGTTCAGATTCTTGGACGGGAATTTCCAGTCGCTTGTCCAGCGGGCCAAGAACACGAACTAGAAGTAGCGGCAGAGTACGTAGACCACAGAATGCGCGAGATTCAAGAAAAAACCGGGAATAGTGCGCTTGAGCGGCTGGCTGTGATGGCCGCACTCAATATTGCCCACGAGCACTTGACCGGCGAAACCACAGAACAAAACCAAGAACTGAAGCGGCTTGCCGATCGCATCGGCACAACACTTGAACGACTGTCTGAGATCGAAGCAGGCTGATATACTTTACTCTCCTGAGTTGCTCGCCAGTCGGTGATGTCCCTGAGCCGATAATCTTATTCCAGGGAAGCACACAACACACGGTGCGCAGGTCCGTCTACGGAAAGCCTAATGTGTGTTTGCGTTTCCCGCCTTGAACCATTGGGTTCAAGGGCCAAACTGACAGCGGCAACTTGGGTCTTTTATGTCAAAAGATAGGCTCCGAGAGCAATTGCTCGAAACACGCAATCGTCTCCCGAACAAAACTCGCAGAGAACTCAGTCACTCAATCAGCAAGCATTTGCTCTCCGTCCTTCCCACCGACGCCCTGCAAATCGGCTCATACATGGCGCTCGGATCCGAAGTCGACCTGCAGTGGCTTCATCATGAACTAATGGCATCAGTCCACCGGCTTTACGTTCCGCGAATCCTGTCGAGGACAGCCATGGAAATGGTGGCGCTAGATGACGAAGAGCGGGTCACTGAGGGTGCTCTCGGGATTATGACATCGTTACAGGAAGAGACCATCGATTTTGGCGCACTCGATTGGCTAATCATGCCTTGCTGTGGATTCGATCCACGGGGTTATCGGTTAGGAATGGGTGGCGGCTTCTACGATCGCGCTTTAGAACATTGTGAACCCGATGCACCGCTCCGTATCGGCGTCGCGTTTGCTGCACAACAAGCCAGTTTCGAGCCAGACCCATGGGATCAACCGTTCGACTGGATTGTTACAGAGACCGGATTTACCCGCCGATAATTGCGCTATGTGCAACAGTGACAGCTAAAATAAGGCCACCTATCACCATAAGCATTCTGAATGGATTGCGACGATTCATGCATCCTGCACCAGTTCTAATTTTTAGTAGGATACGACAAAAAATAAAAAAGTCAACTTTTATAGTAAGTTAAGTCCATTTATGAGAATCAACCTTTCATAAACAGGCTAACTGCTGGATTTTCTGTCTCATCAAAATACTTGTACCCGATATCGTCAAAATAACTCAACAGCTCCTCACGCTCTGACACCTTTGCCTGCATCGATACAAGCACTCGTCCATAGGCAGCACCATGATTTCGGTAATGAAAGGCCGAGATATTCCAGCGCGAACCAATTTTATTCAAAAACTTCAACAATGCTCCCGGCCGCTCTGGAAATTCGAAACGAAACACCAACTCAGAGCCCGCTTCGGGACTCCGACCCCCCACCATGTGACGGATATGAAGCTTCGCAAGTTCGTTATCAGTCATATCGACCACCGGGAGGTCTGCTGCATTTAGCCGATCAACCAGTTCTGTTCGATCATCAGTTGTTGGATCTGTTGTCACACCGACAAAGATATGAGCCTCGTTTTCATCAGCGAACCGATAATTAAATTCGGTAATGTTTCGGTGACCAATTTGCTCACAAAACGCTTTAAACGCGCCAGGACGCTCAGGAATGGTAACCGCCAAAATGGCTTCTCGCTTCTCACCGACTTCCGCACGCTCCGCAACATGGCGAATTCGATCAAAATTCACATTGGCGCCTGAAAGCACAGCGACTAGTGCTTCGCCAGCACCCTCTCGCTCAGCATATTTTTTCAGGCCTGCGACTGCGAGCGCACCGGCGGGCTCATTGACACTGCGTACATCATCAAACACATCTTTCACAGCAGCGCAGATTTCATCTGTGGTGACGGTGATCACCTCGTCACACCCATTTTTCAGAACGTTGAAAGTATTTTCACCGATCTGCTTAACGGCGACTCCGTCGGCAAATAAACCGACTTGTGGCAGCACAACGCGCTCACTCGCCTTCATGGCAGCATCGAGGCAGGCAGCATCCTCTGGCTCAACAGCGATGACTTTGATTTCGGGGCGGACATATTTGATGTAGGCCGCCATCCCTGCGGCCAAACCTCCGCCACCGACTGGGATAAACACCGCATCCACTGGGCGAGTCAGTTGCCGCAATAGTTCAACGGCAACAGTTCCCTGACCTGCGATGACCTCAAGATCATCAAATGGATGCAGATAGGTGTATCCATACTCGGCAACCAACTCTTGGCTTTTAGCGAATGCTTCGTCAAAACTGTCGCCATGAAGTACGACCTGAGCGCCTCGCGCTTTGACAGAGCGGACCTTAATCGCAGGCGTGGTCGTTGGCATCACTATGACCGCTGGGATCTTCAATTTTTGCGCGCCTAAGGCAACACCCTGGGCATGGTTACCAGCAGACGCCGCGATCACACCCTTCACGAGTATCTCTTTTGGGATCCCTGCCATTTTGTTATACGCACCCCGACATTTGAATGAATAGACTGGCTGCAAATCTTCACGTTTCAGAAAAACAGAACGACCAAGCCGTTTTGACAAAAAAGGCGCTTGGTGGACGGGGCTTTCAATCGCTACATCGTAAACGCAAGCCGATAAAATCTTTTGGATTAGGGTGTCTAGCATGAGGATTCCAAAGTCTAGCGCATTATCATAGCGTCTGAGCCCGCTAACAGCTATGCTTTTGCCCCGTTTTTATGGAGATCATGATGAGTCAAGATAGGAAAAAACGCCAAGTGGCGGAAGCCGCTTTCGAAAAAATCCGACACCTCCTCGACTCGGAAACCCCGATTGGAATCGGAACAGGCTCGACTGCCAACTGCTTTATAGATGTTCTCACTGAGAGCAAAATCGAAATCTTGGGCGCAGTGGCCTCATCCAAGGCCACTGAAGATCGGCTATCACATTACGGCATTGAATTACTCGATCTCAATGCGACCGGAACGTTACCCGTCTATGTTGATGGAGCTGATGAAGCAGATCCGAAACTCAATCTGATCAAAGGTGGGGGCGCTGCCCTCACCCGTGAAAAAATTATTGCTGAAGCATCTGTGCAATTCGTGTGCATCGCCGACGACTCAAAACGGGTTGACGTTCTTGGTAAATTTCCGCTCCCGGTGGAAGTGATTCCCATGGCCAGAAGCTTTGTCGGCCGTGCATTAGTTGAGCTCGGTGGCGATCCTGAATATCGTCGAGGCGTTCTTACGGACAACGGTAATCTGATTTTAGATGTGCACGACATGTCCATCACCGATCCAAAAGGTTTAGAATTAGCGATCAACCAAATACCCGGTGTTGTGACCTGTGGTTTATTTGCAAAACGCCCCGCCGACACTTTGTTACTGGCATCAGATACAGACATTCTAGAATTTTCACAAGGCGCTTAATGACTACTTCATTTGACAAATCAAAGCTCAAAGTCCTTTTAGTGGAGGGCATCCACTCCTCCGCAGAACGCATCTTCCGCGACGTGGATTATAAGAACATTGAAACTGTGAAGACAGTACTGACCGGCGAAGAAAAGAAGGGCAGGGACCTTGAGGAGACTCTCAGCCTCCCCATTCATGATCAGGAAATCCTTGGATCCAATTCTCCTGCTGAGTATCGGGTAGCCATCGCTTCAAGGCCGATCACCTTGATCTTTGAAGCCTGACCCGAACAGCCAAAGGCTTCATAACGCGCTTTCACAATGTCACTCATCGCCTTCGTTGCCTCTTTGAAAAATTTCCGCGGATCAAATTCAGCTGGATTCTTCGCCAGGTAACGACGGATCGCACCTGTCGATGCCAAACGTAAATCCGTGTCGATATTCACTTTGCGAACACCATACTTAATACCTTCCTGAATCTCCTCAACTGGTACACCGTAGGTTTCTGGGATTTCTCCGCCAAACTCATTGATGATCTGGAGCCAGTCCTGGGGAACAGAACTCGAACCATGCATCACCAGATGCGTACCTGGAATCCTTTGATGGATCGCTTTAATACGATCGATCGCAAGAATGTCTCCAGTTGGTGGTCGTGTAAACTTATATGCGCCGTGCGACGTTCCAATCGCAATCGCTAATGCATCAACCTGTGTCGCTTTAACAAAGTCAGCCGCCTCATCAGGATCAGTCAGCATCTGATCATGCGACAACGTCCCTTCTGCGCCAACGCCATCTTCTTCGCCAGCTTGACCGGTTTCTAGTGAACCCAAACAACCAAGCTCTCCTTCAACTGAGACACCACAAGCATGAGCCACCCGAGTAGTTAATGCGGTCACTTCAACGTTGTAGTCATAACTTGCGGGGGTTTTCTGATCAGCCATCAAAGAGCCATCCATCATGACTGAAGAAAAGCCTAATTGAATAGATTGCTGACAGACATCAGGGGATGCTCCATGGTCTTGGTGCATACACACCGGAATATGAGGAAACTCTTCGATGGCCGCTTCGATGAGATGACTTAAAAATCGGCTGCCAGCATATTTTCTTGCACCAGCCGAGGCCTGTACGATGACCGGCGCATCGACTGCATCTGCAGCCTCCATGATTGCGCGCATCTGCTCAAGATTGTTTACATTGAACGCGGGAACGCCATAGCCCTGCTCGGCGGCATGGTCCAGCATTTGGCGCAAACTGATTAATGCCATAAAGACTCCTTATGAATTGTTTCTGGATTTCAACATTTGAACCGCTGGTAGCTCTTTCCCTTCAACAAATTCTAGGAAGGCACCACCGCCAGTTGAGATATAACTAATTTGATCGGCAATTCTAAACTGATCGATCGCGGCCAAGGTGTCACCGCCGCCTGCGAGACTAAAGCCATGACTCGCTGCAATCGCCATCGATAATGCGCGCGTTCCACCCTCAAACTGTGGGAACTCAAACACACCCACCGGCCCGTTCCATAAGATGGTCTTGGCAGATACCATCATACCGTTGTACGAAGCCTGTGTTTCCGGCCCAACATCAAGGATCATGTCGTCATTAGCAACATCCTCAACTCGCTTAACTGTTGCTGTCGCATCAGCGGAAAACTCAGTGGCAACGACAATATCAACAGGTAGTGGAATATCCACTTTCGACATCAATGCTTTGGCAGTATCGATCAAATTCGCTTCCATCAAAGATTTACCAACAGGAAAACTCGCCGCTGCCAAAAAGGTGTTGGCAATCCCGCCACCAACGACAATTTGATCCACCTGGTTTGCAAGCTCTGTTAACACATCGAGTTTAGTCGACACTTTAGAACCACCCACGATGGCAACAGCTGGGCGCTCTGGATTTGCGAGTGCTTTACCGAGTGCATCGAGTTCAGCTGCCATCAATGGACCTGCGGCGACCTCCGGAGCAAATCGACCAACACCATGTGTCGACGCCTGAGCACGATGCGCTGTTCCAAACGCATCCATGAGATACACATCGCAAAGAGAGGCCATTTTCTTGGAAAGTGCCTCGTCATCTTTTTTCTCGCCTTTCAGATACCTTACGTTCTCAAGCAAAACCAAGTCATCGGCCTGATCAAACCCATCAATCCAATCTGTGATTAAGGGTACCTGTCTGCCCAACTTGTCAGACAAAGTTTTCGCGACAGGTGCCAGACTAAACTCTGGTTCACAAACACCCTCTTCCGGCCGCCCCAAGTGACTCATAACGGCGATCTTTGCACCTTTTTCCAGCAACGCTTGAAGGGTCGGTAGGGCTGCGTCGATACGGGCTGTTGATGTGACCTGACCCGCTTTAACCGGTACATTTAAATCCTGACGAACTAAGACGCGCTTCCCCTGCACATTCAAATCAGACATGGTTTTTATCATTTGGTTCACTCCCTAGAAATGGACTGCCAATGCAGTAACAAATCAATAACACGATTGGAATAGCCCCATTCGTTGTCATACCAAAACAGCAACTTCACTAGTCGTCCATTCACCATCAACTGCGTCGCATCAAAGATCGATGACGCTGGATGATGATTAAAATCGATCGATACGAGTGGCTCATCATTAACGGCAAACATGCCTCCTTGGATTTGCGACCAATGATGCATCGCATCCAGGATTTCCATTTCTGTCACCTCACGGCCGAACTCTACCGTTAAATCCACGCATGACACGTTTTGTGTCGGAACACGCATCGAGAAACCCTTAATGCGTCCCGATAACTCTGGCATCACCCACTCGAGTGCTTTGATTGCATTGGTGCTGGTTGGAATCATTGAACTATGGGCAGATCGTCCACGACGGGGATCACGGTGGGCACTATCAATCAACATCTGATCATTAGTGACCGCGTGAATGGTCGTGTAAAACCCACGTTCAATCTCAGCAAACCGCGTCAGACCAGACACTCCCAATGCCAGGCAATTGGTTGTGCAACTTGCGGCTGAGACAATCTGATGTGATTCCTGAAGCTGATGGTGATTCAGACCGAACACCACCGTCAGGTCGACATCCGGACCACCAGGAGCGCCAATCAAGACACGAGGAGCGCCCGCCCTGATATGCGCATCTGCAGATTCGCGATTCGCAAACCGACCTGAGCTCTCGAGGACAACATCGACTGGCGTCCCTTGATAATCAATCGTGGATGGTGTCATAGATTGAGTTAAAGCGATCGGACGACCATTCAGTAGATACCCACCTGTCAGATTATTTTGAAAGATACGTTCTGATCGTCCATGGGTGGAGTCATAATGTGTTAGATGCACTAGACTTTCAGCATCTGCAGGATCGTTAATCGAAACCGGCTGAATACGATCAAATAGACCCCGCTCCGCAAGCGCTCGAAGAACACAGCGACCGATGCGGCCGTAGCCATTAATTCCAAGTCGCCAGGCCAATTACAAAACCTTCGCTTGAGTAACGACATTCTCAACCGTGAAACCGAAGTGTTTCATCACCTCACCGCCCGGGCCTGATTCACCAAAGGTTTGCATGCCAATAACGCGGCCATTGAGCCCGACGTATTTATACCAACCGTCGGGATGACCCGCTTCAATGGCTAAACGTTTGATGCAAGATGCCGGTAAGACTGACTCACGGAAAACTGCGTCCTGCTGATCGAATCGACTTGTCGATGGCATCGAGACAACACGAACCCCCTGACCCAGGGCATCGGCGGCTGCAACTGCTAACTGAACCTCAGAGCCTGTGGCAATCAAGATCATCTCGAGTGCAGATGTCTCTTTTTTCAATACATAACCACCACGCGCGATGTCTGCAATCTGTTGGGAACCCCGCAACTGATTTGCGAGTCCCTGACGCGACAGCGCGAGGGCGGTCGGCCCTCGATAACTGACCGCTTCTTTCCAGGCGACGAAGGTTTCAGTGGTATCGCACGGACGCCAGGTCTCCAAGCCTGGAGTCGAGCGTAAACTCGCCAGCTGCTCAATCGGTTGGTGTGTTGGTCCATCCTCACCAAGACCAATCGAATCATGGGTGAAGACGTAAATCACGCGTTGCTTCATGAGAGCGGCCATACGCACCGCATTACGGGCGTACTCCATAAAAATAAGGAAGGTTCCGCCAAAAGGGAGGAAACCGCCATGTAGAGCAACTCCGTTCATCAGCGCACACATGCCGAACTCACGTACGCCATAGTGCATGTAATTTCCACTAGGGTTGTCTTGGCTATTCGCTTCGCAATCTGGCCAGACTGTGAGGTTTGAATGCCCCAAATCTGCAGAACCACCGAATGTTTCTGGGAAAAGTTCGGCAACCACTTCAATCGCATTCTGCGAGGCTTTCCGAGTGGCCAGTTTCGGCGATTCAGATTGCGTATTATTAATCGCGTCATCCAGAGCGGAAAGCGCACCCTCAGGCAAATCACCCTGGATACGACGCTCAAATTCAGTCGCTAAATCTGGATACTCTTTTTGATAGCTGGCAAATAACTGATCCCATTCAGCCTCCGCTTTGGCGCCCTGGTTTTTTGCATCCCACGCTAATTGGATATCTGCTGGAATCTCAAACGGATCATGACCCCAACCCATCGCTTGGCGCGATGCCTGGATCTCAGCATCACCAAGTGGTGCCCCATGGGTCTTTTCACTCCCTGCTAGATTTGGCGATCCAAAACCAATCACGGTCCGGCAACAAATCAGCGTCGGACGCGAAGTTTCCTGGCGCGCTGTTTTTAATGCGGTTTCAACTTCTGTGGCGTCATGTCCATCGACGCCACGAATCACTTGCCATCCATACGACTCAAAACGCGCCGGTGTATCATCACTGAACCATCCGCGTACATCGCCATCGATTGAGATCCCGTTGTCATCATAGAAAACGATTAATTTACCGAGACCCAATGTACCCGCTAGCGAACACACCTCGTGACTCAGGCCCTCCATCAAACAGCCATCGCCGGCAAAGCAATAGGTGTAATGATCAACAACGGGGAATTGTTCGCGATTAAATTGTGCCGCCAAAGTTCTCTCGGCGAGGGCCATACCAATCGCATTAGCCAGGCCCTGACCTAGAGGACCCGTCGTGGTCTCAACACCGGTCGTATAGCCGTACTCAGGATGTCCTGGGGTTCGGGAGTGAAGCTGGCGGAATGACTTCAAGTCGTCAATCGTGACGTCGTATCCAGTTAAATGAAGCAAGGAATAGATCAGCATTGACCCGTGGCCATTGGACAAGACGAATCGATCGCGATTTGCCCACTGTGGATTATTTGGATTGTGACGAAGCACTCCGCGCCAGAGCACTTCGGCGATATCCGCCATCCCCATTGGAGCTCCTGGGTGGCCTGAATTGGCGGCCTGAACAGCGTCAACACTTAGAAAGCGAATCGCATTGGCAAGCGTCCTGCGGTCAGTCATATGACGTCCTTTGTTATCACCGAGAAAAATTTCGAACACGCATTGTTATGAAACCTGCCAAGAACCACAAGGCAGGATTTTGCTCTTACATTGACATATAAAGATATCTTTATACAATTATGTTCACTTTTATGGACTCAGGACACCCCTGCAATGACCCATTTGACCTATTTCACCTCAGAATCTGTATCTGAAGGCCATCCAGACAAAATGGCAGATCAGATCTCAGATGCGATTCTTGACGCACTGATCACCGATGACAAGTACACGCGGGCGGGAATCGAGACGATGGTTAAAACAGGCCTTGTTTTGGTTTCTGGCGAAGTTCGCACCAATGCGTGGGTAAATATCGAAGATATTATCCGCCAAGTGGTGCTTGATATCGGATACGACAATTCGTCACTGGGTTTT
This sequence comes from uncultured Litorivicinus sp., assembly GCA_902541775.1. Classification (GTDB taxonomy): domain Bacteria; phylum Pseudomonadota; class Gammaproteobacteria; order Pseudomonadales; family Litorivicinaceae; genus HIMB30. The sequence continues at coordinate 78,993 of CACBSE010000001.1, forward strand.
GATGGCAATACGTGCGCCGTCCTCAATGGTATTGGTAAGCAGTCACAAGATATTGCACAGGGTGTCGACGAAACTGCCAACCACGAGCAAGGTGCGGGGGACCAAGGTTTGATGTTCGGTTATGCGACAAATGAAACCGATAGTCTTATGCCAGCTCCAATTCATTACTCACACAACCTGGTCCGTCGACAGGCAGAGGTTCGCAAAAATGGTGATCTTCCTTACCTTCGACCAGATGCGAAAAGCCAAGTCACATTTGCATACAAGGGCGACACGATCGTTGGTATCGACGCAGTCGTTCTCTCGACCCAACATGATGAAGAGATATCGCTCGAGCAACTGCAGCGCGACGTTAAAGAGCATATCATTTCACCTGTATTACCAGAAGCATGGCTCACTGAGCAAACCAAATACCATATTAATCCGACGGGGCGTTTTGTGATCGGTGGGCCAGTCGGTGACGCAGGACTCACAGGCCGGAAAATCATCGTGGATACTTACGGCGGCATGGCGCGTCACGGCGGCGGCGCTTTCTCAGGGAAAGACCCCTCAAAGGTAGATCGCTCTGCAGCCTACGCTGCTCGCTATGTCGCGAAAAACTTAGTAGCGGCTGGGGTCGCTGAGCGCTGCGAGGTACAAGTATCTTACGCGATTGGGGTTGCCGAGCCGACCTCGATTCGTGTCGAAACATTTGGCACATCACAATTCACCAACACACACTTGGATCAGCTGGTTCGTGCGCACTTCGATCTGCGTCCGAGAGCAATCTCAACCATGCTCGACCTGAATCGTCCAATCTACCGTCCAACGGCGGCATATGGCCATTTCGGACGTGACGATTTGGATCTCACCTGGGAGCGCACTGATCGCGCGCAGGCACTAGCTGACGCAGCCGCGAAGCTGTAATTATCAAAGAGGCAATATCATGAGCGCATTACCAAACGACGTACTCAACGGCGATTACAAAATTAAAGATCTGTCATTGGCAGATTGGGGCCGCAGAGAGATCCGCTTAGCCGAACACGAGATGCCAGCTTTGATGCGTCTCCGAGATAAATATGCTGCAGAGCAACCTTTGAAAGGCGCGAAGATCATCGGTTGTATTCATATGACTGTTCAAACCGCTGTGCTGATCGAGACGCTTGTTGCACTAGGCGCTGAAGTCCGCTGGAGCTCTTGCAACATCTTCTCAACACAGGATGAAGCGGCAGCGGCTATCGTTGCTGCGGGTATCCCTGTATACGCCTGGAAAGGACAAACGAACGAAGAAGGCGAATGGTGTGTTGAGCAAACCATTTTAAAAAACGGTCAGCCTTGGGATGCAAATATGCTTCTCGATGATGGTGGTGATCTCACTGCCATGGTTCACGAGAAATATCCGGAAATGCTTGCTCACATCAACGGCGTCACCGAAGAGACAACAACGGGCGTCCATCGCTTGGTCGAAATGCTAAACAATGGTGAGCTAAAGATCCCAGCAATTAACGTCAATGACGCTGTTACCAAGTCAAAAAACGACAACAAGTACGGCTGTCGCCACTCACTCAACGATGCCCTGAAACGTGGTACTGATATGCTCCTCTCAGGCAAACGTGCGCTCGTCATTGGCTACGGTGACGTAGGCAAGGGTTCAGCGCAGAGTCTCCGTCAAGAAGGAATGATCGTTCGGGTTACCGAATCCGATCCGATTTGCGCCATGCAGGCTTGTATGGATGGCTTTGAAGTTGTCAGCGCGTATCGTGACGGCCTCAAAACAGGTGAGATCAAAGACGTCAACAGACGACTCCTCGACGAGACCGACATACTCGTGACGACAACAGGTAACATTGATGTGTGCGATAGCGCGATGCTTCAGTGCGTCAAGAAAGGTGCCATCGTTTGTAATATTGGTCACTTCGATAATGAAATCGACACCGCCTACATGCGTAAAAACTGGCGTTGGGAAGAGGTAAAGCCTCAGGTGCACCAGGTCTTCCGCTCAGATGCACAGGACGACTATTTACTGTTACTCGCAGAAGGCCGGCTCGTGAACTTAGGCAACGCCACCGGCCATCCATCTCGGATTATGGATGGATCATTTGCCAACCAAGTTCTTGCGCAGATCGAAATGTATCAGCGTGGCTTCGCAAAGGTGCCCGAGGCTGACAAAGCAAACAACATTCAGATCGAAGTACTGCCAAAGCATCTCGATGAAGAAGTGGCCCGTTGCATGGTCGAAGGATTTGGTGGTGTCATCACCAAGCTCACCGAAGATCAGGCGCAGTACATTGGTGTAGCAGTCGAAGGTCCATTCAAGCCAGATACATACAAGTACTGATTATGAGAACACCTCGTCTGTATGCGGACACCCTCAGTCACGCGACAGACGAGGTCACTTTGTCTGAGCGTAATCATCACTATCTATCTCGCGTATTACGCGCAAAACCGGGCCAGATGATTCGACTGTTCGACGGTTGCGGGCGTATGTGTGAGGCAACCGTCAAAGCAATCAGCAAGCGCGAAACAACCATCGAACTCCTGACGATTAGCGACAGTCCAGATCGCAGGCTCCCCGTAACTCTTGGTCTTGCGTTGATTAAGTTAGATCGTTTTGACTGGGCATTACAAAAAGCAACTGAGCTTGGGGTAAGTGAAATTCAGCCAATCATTACTCAATTTACAGACTCACCACCGAAAGCAGATCGACTCGAAAAAAAGTGCAGTCACTGGCAAGAAATCCTTGTAAACGCTTGCGAACAGTCCGAAAACAACTGGCTTCCCATGCTTCGTAAACCACGGCAACTGCATGAACTTGAACTACCCGAACAAACAATCGTCGCACATCCAGCAACCGACTCAGTACAGATCAATCCTGACAAAGAGGCGCTGCTACTGATTGGCCCCGAGGGTGGTTTTAGTGATGCGGAACTGGATGTTCTGAAAAAAAAGCAGGTGAAACCAATGTCACTTGGCCCCAGAATACTGAAAACCGAGACTGCAGCAATTGTTGGTCTGACGCTGCTCGGACAGCAATACGGCCAGTACTAGGAAAGAAACTTGGGAACACACACCAAGCGGATTGGATTCTGGATGGATTCGATAGAGCACATCAAGCCTTATAAGGATACGAGTTTTGCGTTGATGCTCGCGGGACAAGAATTGGGCCATGAGCTTGTGTATCTCCCGAAATACGGGCTATACCTTGATCACGGGGAGGCGAAAGCCATCATGCAAGAGGTCAGGGTCACTGATGGGTTCTCAGAAAACTTTGCCGCATTAGCAGACCCCGTCAAAGCGCCACTCAATACATTGGATATCGTCATCATCCGCGTCGACCCGCCATTTGATAGCGAATACTTGTACGGCACCCACATTCTAGAACGAGCCAAAAAACAGGGCGTTCAAGTGGTGAATGACCCTCAAGCGATTCGCGACTGTAATGAAAAACTGTTTGCGACAGAATTCAGCGATTTGATGCCAAAGACGGTCGTCTCATCGAACCATGAAGACATTCGAGCATTCCAAAAAATACAGGGCGACATCATTCTTAAACCTCTCGATGGCATGGGTGGCTCCGGCATCTTCAGGATCACCGCTGATAGTTTAAATCTTGGGGCGGCCCTAGAGACCCTCTCACCAGGCGAGTCACGGCTCGTCATGGCGCAAGAATATCGCCCAGAAATCGTCGATGGCGATCGGCGCGTTCTGGTATTGCACGGCAAACCGATCTCGCATGTTCTTGCGCGAATCCCATCGCAAGGCGAAACGCGTGGCAACCTGGCTGCTGGTGCACAAGGAGTTGCGATGCCCATATCAGATCGTGAACGAGAGATCGCTGAAACAGTCGGTTCAACGCTGTGCGACCGCGGGCTACTGTTTGTGGGACTCGATGTCATCGGTGGCCATCTGACTGAGATCAACGTGACTAGCCCAACCTGTGTTCGGGAAATTGATGCGCAAGCGAATACCACGATTGGACACGATTTTTTCAAAGTACTTTTGGATGAGTGAGCTAAACTAGGAAAAGCATTTGTGAAAGAGACTCAAGTGATGAACGATGATTCAGGACAAACACAGTTCAACGGCCAATTTTTAGTTTCAATGCCCGATCTCAAAGACGGCGTTTTCGATTCATCATTGGTGCTGATGTGTGAACATGGTAAGACAGGCGCCATGGGATTTATTGTCAATAAACCAACAGAATTCTCAGTTCAGGAAATTTTTATGCAGTTAAATCTCGATACTGCAGATGGTCTTGATCCCGATATAACAGTTATGACTGGCGGACCGGTGGAGCCTCAGCGCGGATTCCTTCTGTCCAACCACCCAATTACTGATGATGTGGTTGAAGTGCTCGATGGACTATTTCTCGCGTCGAGTCCCGACGTTTTACCGCTGGCAATTGACGCACTGAATCAAGGTGATGCGATTTTCATCCTGGGATATTCAGGTTGGTCTGAAGGCCAACTGGAATCAGAGATGGCCGCAAATACATGGATCAACGTACCTTGGAATGCTGATGTGATATTCCAGATTCCGACCGCAGATCGACAACGTGCTGCACTTGCTCAACTTGGCATCGATCCCATTCAGCTGTCACAAGGTGCAGGCCACGCGTAATGCCATTGGCGCTCGGCTTTGATTACGGGCTGTCTCGAATCGGCGTTGCAACCGGACAAACGCTGACACAAACAGCAAGCCCGCTGACCGCATTAACGGCTCGAAATGGTACACCTCAATGGGAGACCGTTGAACAACTCTTGGCGGAATGGAAACCTGACGTGGTTGTCGTCGGACTACCGCTCCATCAGGATGGTACGATGAGTAACATGGCTCATCGCGCGAAAAAATTCGGCCAACGCATTCATGGACGGTTTGGTGTGCAGGTCGTATTTGTTGACGAGTATGAAAGTACCCGCGAAGCGCGCGAGCACCTCATATACACAGGCAAAGCGAGCGACCAAGATGGAAAACTGGACGAAACAGCAGCAAGGATCATCCTTGAGCGCTGGCTTGGAGAGCAACATGCATGAGATTCGATCTCAAAAAGCGACTGAAGCCGCACTTCAGACTCTAACCGGTCAGGTCCGTGATGGCTACGCAAGGAACATCCCATTAGTGGTTGGGATTCACACCGGCGGTGCCTGGGTTGCTTCCCGTCTTTGTCAAGCCTTGCAGTGGGAAGAGCCTGCAACCCTGGACATTTCGCTGTATCGTGACGACTTCGAAACCAGTGGTCTCAAACGTTCCGGGACCACAGACCGAATGCCAAAACAGTTGAACGGCGAGAATATCTTGCTAATTGACGATGTACTTTTCACAGGTCGAACCGTCCGTGCGGCCCTCAATGTGCTCTTTGACTATGGCCGCCCAGGTACAATTCATCTCGGGATTTTGTTTGATCGTGGCGGTCGTGAATTACCAATAGAACCAACTTTCCTCGGAGAATCCCTTGGCGAAGAGGGGTTTGAGAGGTGTAAACTACGTGGGCCCGAGCCGTTAGTGCTCATGACCCCGAACTCAGAATAAGGAACGCCATGCACGGTCCAGCCGCGCTCCAGCTCACACCAGACGGGCGATTGAAACATCTCCTGACAACCGAAGGCCTTCCAAAATCTCTGATCACTGAACTTCTCGATACCGCCGAAACATTTCTCTCCTCGCAAGGACAACCCGTTAAAAAGGTGCCACTATTGCGCGGAAGGACAGTAGTTAATCTATTTTTTGAGAATTCAACGCGAACTCGAACAACCTTTGATATTGCCGCACACCGATTAAGCGCTGATGTGGTCACTCTCGATATTCGAACGAGCTCAGCATCAAAAGGAGAAACCCTGTTTGATACGCTGAAAAATCTAGAGGCCATGCAGGCAGATCTCTTCGTCGTGCGTCATAGCGCCGGCGGCGCACCGTTTTTCATCGCAGATCGCGTGACTCCAGATATTGCGGTGATTAACGCGGGCGATGGGACACACGCCCACCCAACGCAAGCACTCCTCGACTTGATGACAATCCGGAAGTACAAAGGCGACCCTGCGAATCTATCTGTAGCAATTGTTGGTGACCTGAAACACTCACGCGTTGCGCGTTCTCTGGTCCATGGCCTGCGAAGCATGGGTTGCCCAGATATCCGAGCAATCGCGCCCGGCACTCTGCTTCCCATCGATCTGGAACATCTCGGTGTCCACACCTTCCATCAGATTGATGACGGCCTCAGCGATGTTGATGTGGTCGTTCTGCTCCGACTTCAGAAAGAGCGCATGAGCAACGCGTTACTGCCAAGCGAAAGAGAGTTTTTCAATCTCTACGGAATGACAGAGTCGCGCCTTCGGCGTGCGAAAGATGATGCAATCGTGATGCATCCGGGGCCCATTAACCGAGGAGTTGAGATAGCAAATGAAGTTGCCGACGGGCCTCAAGCGGTCATCCTTGATCAAGTGACTAACGGGATCGCGATCCGAATGGCCGTCATGGCCATGACACTGTCAACGCAGCAAGGCCGCCACTCATGAGTATGATCATTCGGAATATTCAAATCATTTCACCCGGCAGCCCCTTGCATGGAGCAACAGAGATCGGTATCTATCAACAGACCTTCGTCGATCCAACAGAACTGACGAATGCCGCTGAGATTGATGGGAAATTTGGGTGGCTAGTACCCGGCCTGATCGACCTGCGAATTAACTTGAGAGAACCTGGTCTAGAACACAAAGGTACGATTGCATCTGAAACGCGAGCAGCGGTCGCCGGTGGTGTCACATCTGTGGTCGCCACACCGATCACAGATCCCGTCGTTGACTCCCCGGCTGATGTCCGGCTGGTCCTTGAGCGCGCGAAGGAATCGGGGTATTGCCGAGTCTTTCCAACAGCCATGCTCTCCCAAAGTGGTGCAGGGAATCACTTATCCGAGATGGCTGCTCTGATTGATGCAGGATGCGTTGCTCTCGCGCAAGGTAATCGTCCATTCAGCTCAAGAAAAATCGAATTGAATGCCCTAAAATATGCGCAGAGCCTGGGTATTCGGGTGATATTGGACTCGGAATCACGCGACTTCGCTGAAGGCTGCGCCCACGCGGGACAAATCGGGACAGGACTCGGGCTTTCACTCAATTCTCCATTATCGGAAACCCTCGGCCTTGTCGCTGATCTCGAGTTAGTGGATGCAACCGGCGTGAGTGCCCACTTTTCACGGATCACGACTGGTGCATCGGTCGCACGTATTCGAGAAGCTAAAGCCAAGGGGCTTCAAATCACCTGTGATGTGACATTGGCTCACCTTCTGTATTCAGAGAGAGCGCTCGCCGATCTCGATCCTAATTTTCATCTCGAGCGGCCATTACGCACCGAAGACGACCGTCTGGCACTAATTGCTGGCGTCTCTGACGGAACAATTGACCTCATTGTGTCAGATCACTCGCCACATGAAACGGGCGCCAAATTGGCTCCTTTCCCAGAAACAGAGAGAGGGATGAGCCTGGTCGAAGGCGCAATTCAACTCCTCCTCCAACTTGATCAAAAGGGCGAACTCGGATTCGAACAGTCGATCAGTGCGATGACAGTGAAAGCGGCTCAAGTAGCGAACCAACCACAACTGGGTTCAGTCCAACATGGTCATCTAGCAGACTGCGTACTGTTTGATCCGAACGGTTCCACGGTCTTCGATGCGATTCATTGGTCAAGCGCTGGAACAAATAGCCCATTATTTGGGCAAACATTGCCTGGGCGTGTTATCGGATGTTGGATTGACGGGCAGTGTGTCACAACCTAACCATGGATCGAATTGCTGAGCTAACACATCACTTTTCTCAAATTGAATCTGCTATTCAGCACGCGGAGGGTGTGGCTAACCGAGAGCACGGCTCAGTGCATCTTCTAGCAGTGTCTAAAACGAAGCCTGCATCAGATATTGCAGCACTGTTTCAGCTCGGACAAAGACAATTTGGCGAAAACTATGTACAAGAGGCGGTCGATAAGATCGATTCATTGATTGATCTTGATATCGAATGGCATTTCATCGGGCAAATTCAGAGCAATAAGACAAAAATCATTGCAACTGCATTTGACTGGGTACATACAGTTGATCGCGAAAAAATAGCCAGACGCCTCAATGAGGTCCGAATTGGTAAGCCTCTCAATATTTTAATCCAAGTCAACGTTGATCTTGCAGAGACCAAGTCTGGAGTTATCCCGGGCGATTTAAAGCGCCTAGCTGAAACGATTTGGGCTCTACCCAACTTGAGACTGCGTGGCTTGATGTCAATTCCAGATCCTGTGAGTGACGAGGACCTAAAGCGGTCGCACCAAACACTGAGATCACTCTTTAATGAGTTGAAACAAGCTCACCCGGCACCAGAGATCTTTGATACGCTTTCTATGGGAATGACAAACGATTTGGAGCTTGCTGTGACAGAAGGAAGCACCATGGTGCGGATCGGAACTGCATTGTTCGGAGCAAGACCTCCAAAGGATTCAATATGAACCATCAGATCGGATTGATTGGCGGCGGCAATATGGCTCAAGCAATTATCGCTGGATTGTTAAAAAACGGGCGATCGTCCAGTGATATTCTCGTCTCTGACCCAAACCAAAACTGTAGAAAAGTACTTGCCGAAATGGGCATCACTAGCTTCGCAGATAGTGCTCCAGTCATGGCGCAGACTGATCTTATCGTGCTTGCTGTAAAGCCGCAGATCATGGATAACGTGTTAACAAATCTTGCTGATTCACTCAAGGCAACGCAAGTGATTATCTCGATTGCAGCGGGGGTTACCATCCATAATATTCGTCGTCAATTAAATGATACGCAAAATCCAGTAGTCCGGGTGATGCCAAATACGCCAGCTTTGATTGGTGAGGGAATGTCTGCACTTGCATCAGACCGCGCACTGAGCGACGACATCAAAACGGCGGTGCAAGACATCTTTGATGCATGTGGCCAAGCGTTATGGGTGCCCAGTGAGGATGCAATCGACGCGGTGACAGCAGTCTCAGGGTCTGGCCCGGCCTATTTCTTCTTGATGATTGAGAATTTAATTAACACGGGCGTTCGACTCGGTCTCTCCCCCGAAGTAGCCAGAGCTCTGGTGATTCAAACGGCAAAAGGTGCTGCCGGGATGGTTGAGGTGTCAGATGTGGGTCCTTCTGTGCTGCGGGAGAGAGTCACATCACCAGGTGGAACTACAGAAGCAGCATTAAATGTATTCAATGAAGGTGACTTTGCGGATTTAGTTGATCGCGCTCTGATTGCGGCTCGGGATCGAGCAGGTGAGCTATCCAAAGACGCACCTTAAAAATTACGTTAGGCTAGCTAGCAACTTAAGGGAGTCATATGGAAGCAAATCTGATTTTTTACGTTCTCAATACGGCAATTGCTGTCATCGTAGCCCTAGTGTGCCTTCGCTTCCTCCTGCAACTTACCCAAGCCAATTTCTACAACCCAATTTCCCAAGGTGTGAATCGATTTACCGCACCACTGACAGCTGTCTTCCGTGGGCTTCCTACAGTCGGGCTCGTTAATATTGGAATATTGGTCGCTGCGGTTGTCATCCAAGCCGTAGGAGCTGGACTCTGTTTACTACTGCTTGGTGGCATACCGGGTGTCGCCCAACTCGTAATTTGGTCAGTTTTGTCAGTATTCGGCGTCATGATCAATCTGGTGTTTTACGCGTTAATTGGAATGATCATTCTGTCGTGGCTTGCTCCAAATGCATCCCATCCTGGCGCTGAACTGCTGTACCAACTATCCGAACCCTTTCTCGCACCATTCCGGAAAATCGTCCCCGATCTCGGTGGCCTCGATCTATCACCGATTCTGCTGTTTGTCGCGATAAACCTACTTGAGGCCATGGTTATTCGCGGTCCCGCGCGTGCAATGGGATTATCGCAAACCGTTGCCCAATTCTTTGTTGGAATTGGTTGATGTCGCAATCACTCGGGGTGGTCACCCCCGAACTGATCCACTTTGAAAAACCACTGCAGCTTGAACGTGGTCAGACGTTACCGCGTTATGATCTGATGGTCGAAACCTACGGAAGTTTAAACACGAACAATTCAAATGCGGTTTTGGTTTGTCATGCCTTAAGTGGTGATCACCACGCCGCTGGATATCACGAATCAGAATCCAAGAAGCCTGGATGGTGGAATCACTATATTGGCCCGGGTAAATGTATCGATACCGATCGATTTTTTGTTGTCAGCCTCAATAATCTCGGAGGCTGTTCGGGGTCTACAGGTCCTTTGTCGATCAATCCTGAGACCGGCAAAGCCTACGGACCTGCGTTTCCTGAAGTCACAGTGCTTGACTGGGTACATGCGCAAGCACGACTCGCTGATCACTTAGGGATTCATAAATTTGCCGCAATCGTTGGTGGGTCACTTGGAGGAATGCAAGCGTTGCAATGGTCCATCACCTATCCAGACCGACTCGACTCTGCAGCTATTATTGCCGCGGCACCCCGACTGACCGCACAAAATATCGCGTTCAATGAAGTCGCAAGACAAGCAATTATGCGAGATCCGAATTTCTTTGACGGCAACTATGCCGACCATGACGTCATCCCAGCTTCTGGCGTCGGTTTGGCAAGGATGGTCGGACATATCACTTATTTGTCCGATATCTCGATGGGTGAGAAATTTGGCCGAAACCTCCCCCGTGAAGATCGTGATGCCAACGGCGTCAACTTCGCTGTTGAACAATATCTTCGCTATCAGGGTAAACAATTCAGTGGCCGTTTTGACGCCAATACTTACATATTGATGACTCGTGCGCTCGATTACTTCGATCCTACTCTAAATGAATCCATCGATTTGTCTCAAGTACTAAGCGAGACCCGTTGTAAATTTCTGGTCCTGTCGTTCACCACTGACTGGCGTTTTTCACCGGCCCGTTCTGAGGAAATTGTTGATGCCTTGATTCAGGCCGGCAAGCCGGTTAGCTATGCACGACTCGAGTCTGCGCATGGTCATGATGCGTTCCTTATCCCAGATGAAACCTATGAAGGACTGTTTAAAGCATTTATGAGTCGCGTCTACGCTGATCTGGAGGGGGCGTCGTGAATTCGCATTCTTACCGCATTCCAGATTGGATTGCGAACAATGCTCGTGTTCTCGATCTTGGCTGTGGCGACGGCCGGTTGCTCGCTCAATTGGTTAATTCACACGCGATTCATGGGCTAGGTTTGGAATTGGATCCAGATAAAATAGCAATTTGTCTCGATTTAGGCCTCAGTGTCATCCAACAAGACTTGAATCGAGGTCTCTCAAACTTCAACGACCAGCAGTTTGACACTGTCATTATGACTCAAACGTTGCAGGCGATTCGTCGACCGGATCTGGCTTTGTCTGAAATGCTCCGCGTTGGTCATGAAGCGATCGTCACCTTCCCTAACTTTGCCTACATCAGGAACCGTATCCAATTGGGCTTAGCAGGTCATATGCCCGTCAACCCACAGCTTCCAAATCCATGGTATGACACACCAAATATTCACCTGTCCACATTCCGTGACTTCGAAGAACTTTGTCAAACACTGGGGATTCATATTCTAGATAAAGACACGTCGAATCTATCCGGCAAGCGCACTTGGCTCGGAACAGTTTGGCCCAATCTCTTTGGGGAGGTTGCTGTCTACAGACTCACCAAGGAGCCCTAATGCGTCAGATGATCATAGCCCTTTTGTTCTGTTGCGCCCTCAGTACGTACGCTACTGAAATGGTCAGGGAACAAGGATTTGAAGTACAGATTCAGCCCTTTCCATCAACATTTTTAACGCAGGACGTTGCCTCAACATACGGTTTTGAACGGAGTCGTCGTCAGGCGCTGATCAACGTGGTCGTGTTGAAAATTCAGCCAGATGGACAAGCGCGGGGCGCAGTGGCAGCCTCCATTAACGGATTTTCAAAAAATCTACTCGGACAAACGCAAACTCTCACATTTCGCGAAATTGATGAGGGTGACCATGCCATCTACTACCTGGCACCTTTGCGTGTGAGTAGCGAAGAAGAAATCCAAATCGCGCTTGAAATCACTCCCCTCAATGCCCGAGCGATCGATGTTAACTTCAAGCACAGAGTTTATGTGGACTGATGATAAACTGGTGTTAGCCAGTGGCAACAGAGGAAAGCTTCGTGAGTTTTCGAAACTCTTTATGGATTTTGGAACTGATGTCATTCCTCAAGGTGATCTTCATGTTGAGTCACCAGAGGAAACCGGACTCAGTTTCATCGAGAACGCACTGCTAAAAGCACGCCATGCGTCAGCAGTCACGCAACTCCCAGCTTTAGCTGATGATTCCGGGCTTGTGATTCCAGCACTTGACGGTGCTCCCGGGCTCTGTTCGGCACGCTTCGCAGGTAGCAACGCGTCAGACCAAGAGAATCTGAATCTGCTATTAGACCGAATGAAAGATCTTACCGGTGTGGACCGGCGAGGTAATTATATTTGTGCGCTCGCCCTGGTTCGTCGTGCAACCGATCCAGATCCGATTGTAGTTATCGGTCGATGGCATGGACACATTATTGATTCACCTCGTGGAGAGGGTGGGTTTGGTTACGATCCGATTTTTCTCCCACATGGGCTCCATCAGACGGCTGCTGAGCTGGACTCAGAAACGAAGAATCAGCGAAGCCATCGCGGACTTGCCGTCATCAAACTCAGATCACTTCTCAGTTGAATTCTTTAGCTCGCGCACTATACATCCACATTCCCTGGTGCATTCGGAAATGCCCCTACTGTGATTTTAATAGCCATGAACAAGCAAATCCTGACTTCGCCGGATATGGGCGTGCGTTACTTAATGATCTCGACGCTGATCTCGAACGCTATGGAGCAATTCCACTCGTTTCATTGTTCTTTGGCGGAGGTACCCCAAGTCTTTTTCCACCGCAACACCTCGAACCACTCTTTCAACGACTCAGGGATCTTGATTTAGTCTCTGATCACACTGAAATTACCCTCGAAGCGAATCCGGGAACTCTAGACCTAGGGCACCTCAGTGGCTATCGCGATTTAGGCATTAATCGTCTTTCGATCGGGGTTCAAAGCTTCAATGAGGACGTTCTCAAGGCACTCGGGCGGATTCATGACAGAGACCAAGCTGTGACGATGATCGAGCATGCAAAAGCAGTTGGTTTCAAACGGCTCAATGTTGACCTCATGCATGGAACGCCGGGTCAGACACCTCTAATTGCGCAGGAAGATCTCAGCGTGGTCCGTGATCTCCAAATTGATCACCTGTCTTGGTATCAACTCACAATAGAACCAAATACTGCTTTTTACTCAAAACGACCCAATCTCCCGAGACAGGAAATTCTGGATATCACTGAGACCATCGGAGAAGAGATGATCGATTCGATGGGCCTTGAGCACTATGAAGTATCTGCGTTTGCAAAACCGGGCGAAGAGGCCAGACATAACCTGAATTACTGGGAATTCGGCGATTATCTTGGCATTGGCGCTGGCTCCCACGGAAAAATCACAACAGCGAGAGGAGTTATACGCACGCAACGGACGAGACAGCCATCCGATTACCTTGCCCGCAGTGATTTGCACGCAACTGAACACCCGCTGTCAGATGGCCATTTAGGTGCCGAGTGTTTGATGAATGGCCTTCGATTGAAGTCAGGAATCTCATATGCGTGTTTTAAAGAGAGAACCGGACTTGATCCCCTTCAATTTCGGGCGGCACATTTAATCGAAGCTGACCAGCTTAACCTACTAAAACCCGGACGTTTTCAGGCATCCGAACTTGGCTGGCGCCACCTCAATCGTATTTTAGAGATGCTGATCTGAGGCCTTTCGCTCGTAGACGAGATCAAAGACCTCGTGACCCAATCGCTCACCACGCATTTCAAATTTGGTGATCGGCCGACGCGCAGGCCGCGGGACAAAATCTCCATTTTCGGAAGTGTTATGCCAGCCTGCAGTTTGGCTAAATATTTCAACCATCCACTCGGCATACGGCGCCCAATCGGTGGCCAAATGACAAAACCCACCCAAGCGCACGCGATGCGCGAGGAGGTTGATGAATTTGAGCTGTACCAGACGTCGTTTGTGATGACGCTTTTTATGCCATGGATCCGGAAAATAAATTTGTACGCCCTCAAGGGACTGAGGCCCTAATCCGTCCGACAAAACATCAACTGCATCTTCGCAAATGACACGGAGATTCGTGACGCCTGCTTTTTTCGCCTCATTCATCAAGCGCCCCACACCAGGCTTATGGACCTCAACACCCACAAAATCACGACCGGGTTCGTTCAGCGCCTGGCTTAGCAAGGAATCCCCCATGCCAAAGCCAATCTCAAACACGACTGGAGCATCCCGACCAAATGTTTCTCGAAGATCAAGCCGTTGATATTGACAAACGAGACCAAACTCGTCCCATAGAGTCTGATAGGCTTTATCTTGCGCTTCTGTCATTCGACCCGTGCGCATCACAAAGCTCCGAATGGTTCGTTTCTTCGCGTCGTCGATCACTCAATCAAACCGGTCTCAGGACTTGAAGCATCTGCGTAACGTTTTCTTGGCATCCGTCCTGCCTCAAAGGCGAGACGTCCACTTTCAATTGCAAGTCGCATTGCGTGAGCCATTTTGATTGGGTCTTTCGCTTCAGCAATTGCGGTATTCATCAGAACACCCTCACAGCCGAGTTCCATTGCTACGGTCGCATCCGATGCGGTACCGACGCCGGCATCGACAATGACAGGCACTTTCAAATGATCGAGTATTTCACGAATATTGTAAGGATTTTGCAAGCCAAGGCCTGAACCAATTGGTGCACCAAGTGGCATTACAGCAACACAACCGATTGCTTCAAGTTCAATTGCGATTAACGGATCGTCAGACGTGTACACCATGACCTCAAAGTCATCATCGACCAGCGTGCGGGCGGCACTCAATGTCTCGACTACATCAGGATACAGCGTCCGGGACTTTGAGATGACTTCAAGTTTGACCAGGTTGTGGCCATCCAATAATTCCCGAGCAAGCCGGCAAGTCCGAACCGCATCATCTGCCGTATTACACCCTGCAGTATTCGGTAACAGGGTATAGCGATCAGGAGAGATCACATCCAGTAGGTTTGGCTCCTTTGGATTTTGACCCAGATTTGTTCGGCGCACTGCCATTGTCACGATATCAGCACCACTCGCCTCAATTGCGTGACGGGTTTCATCCAAATCACGATATTTCCCGGTGCCCACAAGCAGTCTAGATTTCAGCGTATACGAACCCACTCGAATTGTGTCTGTCACTTAACCTCCTCCGATGGCATGCACAATTTCAAGTACATCACCATTCTCTAACATGACATCAGGAAACTGCGATTTTGGGACAATATCGCCATTTCGCTCAACGGCAATGCGGCGACCCAGTAACGACTTGTTAAACAGATAACTCTCAAGACTTTGAGGCTCGGTTTGCTCAACCTCGCCATTAACCGATATTTTCATGTTCATTCCTTGAATAAAAAAGGCCGCAAGAGCGGCCCTTTTCGAAGAAAAACGTTCGTCCATCAAGCCACGAGCGCTGTTTTCACCTTCTTCATCGCATTCTTTTCGAGCTGACGAATACGCTCAGCAGAGACATTATACTTACTTGCAAGCTCATGAAGCGTTGATTTTTCATCCGATAACCAACGACTGGCCAAAATATCTTTACTCCGATCATCCAAGTCAGACAATGCAGAGTACAGACGATTAGTGGAGTCTTGCGTCCAGTCCTGCTTTTCCAAAATGTGGGCTGGGTCCGCATCCGACGTCTCGAGATATTGTGCCGGCGCTAAAGAGAGGTCATCGTCGTCATCTGAGTAGCCATCAAACGCCATGTCTTGCGCAGCAAGCCTGCCCTCCATCTGACGAACAACGTCTTCGCTGACACCCAAGTCGTTTGCAACACTCTTCACTTCTTCTGCAGTAAACCAAGCTAGTTTCTTCTTGGCACTTCTCAAGTTGAAGAACATCTTGCGCTGGGCTTTGGTCGTAGCGACTTTGACAATCCGCCAGTTTTTCAAAATGTACTCGTGCATCTCTGCTTTGATCCAGTGCACAGCAAACGACACCAAACGAACACCCATTTCAGGATTAAAGCGTTTCACTGCCTTCATCAGACCCACATTGCCTTCCTGAATAAGATCCGCCTGAGGCAGACCATAACCCGAATAGCTGCGCGCGATGTGCACGACGAAACGCAAGTGTGACATGACCAAATAACGAGCAGCATCCAGATCGTTGTCATAATACAGACGATCAGCGATTTCTTTTTCCTCTTCCGCGGTCAAAATTGGAATTTGACTGACTGCCTGAATGTAGGCCTCAATCTGACCGCCTGGAAGTAAAACTTCAACAGGTAAATTTGATTTTTTCGGCACAACACACCTCGTTTCAGCTAGCGCATTCATTTGTAACTTCCCCGACCTCCCTGTTTAGCCTTTGGTCTAAGTATATAGACAGCATAATTCTATTTTAGTTCCAATGTGCCCAAAATCGAACGCGATTGAAGCCTTTTTGTCATCAATTAAGTGCCTTCAACCGTCGACTGACAGCGCGTTCTGCACCAACCCAACTGGCCAGCACTGCAATCAATGCAACACCAATTAGTATCCGACCATCCACGGGAAAATTTGCAAAGCGAGCATCTAGGGCTTTCAAATTTATTGCGAGGAGCGAGGACAATACCTCATTTAGTAAGGTAATCACAAGACAAGCAATCAATCCGGCTAAAACACCTAGAATTGTTGCCCTGTAAAGATACGGTCGCCGAATAAACCGTCGAGATGCACCGAGAAGAGTATAAAGTTCAATGCGTCGACGATCATCCACCACATCAGCCGCTGCAACCAAAAAAACAGCCATCAATACGCCTATGATCGTCAGTGCAAATAAGCCAATACCCAACAAACCCAACATCTCAACAAGCGACGCATACTGAATCCGTGTGGAGGGGTAATAACGCAAAGAGAGTACGCGCTGATCTGACGTTAAGTTTTCAATGATTTGATTTTCATCCGCCTGAACACCTTGGATGGTAAATTTCAACCGAAGTGCATCAGGCAATGGATTGTTAGTCTTCAAATCTGCAATTGGTTCAAGACCATCTTGCGAACTCAATTGTTCAAGTGCTGCACTCCTTGGCACAAACACAATCTCATCTGCCGATGGCATTTCAGAGAGTGAGCGCTCTAAGTCGATGCGTGCCTCAACATCGAGATCTTGTTTTAGGAAAACAATCGCTTCACTGCGAACAGCATCCTCTGGCACCAGCGAGGCCATCCCGATCCAGATTTGCGCAAGCCACCCTGGAATTGCAAGCAAAATCCCCAATAGGCAGACCAAGACAATAAATTGCGTGAATCGATCCGACGTTCGCTTCCAAGCGTCCGAGACAGCCTGCGTATGATCCGATAGCCACCGATTCAACGATTTGACCCCATCCCATCAGAGATAAGAGACCCCTTTTCGATGACTAACCGTCGAAATGGTAAAGACTCAACCACGGCACGTTCGTGCGTAGCGACCAGGATTGTGACGCCCAATTGCTGAAACTGCGTAAACATCCGCATCACGCGTGCCGAAAGCTCTGGATCAAGGTTTCCTGTTGGCTCATCAGCCACTAATAAGGCAGGTCGATGCACGATTGCCCGGGCAATACCGACACGTTGTTGCTGACCACCGGAAAGTACGCGTGGCCTCGCTTTCGCTTGGTTCGATAAGTCAACTCGAGACAGTGCTGCATTCACTCGTTTTGGTATCTCTGATTCGCTAAATCCAGAAATACGAAGCGGTAACGCAACATTATCGTAAATAGACAAATCGTCTTCCAAATTGGGGTCCTGGAAAACCACACCAACACGTCGTCGATAACGTGCCAGCTTTTCACCCGATAGTGTTGATAAATCAGTTCCCGCAACGCGAACGACTCCCGACGATGCAGTCTCAAATCCAAGGATGAGTCGCAGTAGTGTCGACTTACCCGCCCCGGAGTGACCTGTCAGGAACGCCATTTCACCGGGTGCAAGGCGAAAGTTCACATTAGAGAGTGCTTCACGTTGTCCATCGTATACTTTGGCAACGCCCTCAAACTCAATCACTCAGGCGCCCCCGAGAACATGGCGTCGACGAACGATGTTGCATCAAATGCACGCAAATCTTCAGTTTTTTCACCAAGACCGACATGACGGATTGGGAGACCAAACTCACGGGCAAGCGCAAACACGATGCCACCTTTCGCAGTGCCATCGAGCTTTGTGAGAACCAAGCCTGTCGGCCGAATTGCTTTCGAAAATTCGCGCGCCTGGCTGATCGCGTTTTGGCCTGTACCCGCATCCAATACCAGCAGCACTTCATGCGGCGCTCCCGTATCCAGCTTGCCAAGCACTCGCCCTATCTTCTCGAGTTCATTCATCAAGTTTGCTTTATTTTGAAGCCGTCCCGCGGTATCCGCCAAAACGATATCAGTCCCTCGGGCTTTCGCTGATTCACAAGCGTCGTAAAGAACCGATGCTGAATCCGCTCCGGTGTCTTGAGCAATCACGGGAACTCCATTGCGCTCACCCCAGGTTTTCAACTGTTCAATAGCTGCTGCTCGGAATGTGTCGCCCGCTGCAAGTATCACAGAGCGCTCATTTGCTTGATAACGATGAGCGAGCTTACCGATGGTGGTCGTTTTGCCGACGCCATTCACTCCAATCATCAAAATCACATGCGGTGAATTCAAACTCTCATCCACAGTCACTTCGGATGCCATCAGAGTGGATGCCAAGATTTCTTTTAAGAGCTGAACCAAGCCTTCTGGATCTGAAATACCTTCCTGCTTTGAGCGCTTTTCAAGTGCCCCTAAAACCCAGTCTGTGGTCTCGACACCCACATCAGACGATAGCAGGATCGCTTCAAGATCCTCACGTATCTCCTCATCGAAACCGCCGCTAAACAAGCTTTTGAGGCTGCCCGATAATTGAGAACGTGACCGAGCCAATGCGCTAAAGAAACTCACCGGCTCAGCGACTTCACCAATAACGGGAGTGTTTGTCGCCTGTGGTGCACCGCGCTGTGTCTGAGCAGGTTGCTCTGGCGTTTCTTGCTTGCACCTGAGCACAAACCAAAGGATGAGTGCAATAATTGCAGCAACTCCAATAAGTAGAAATGGATCGAATGTCATGGCAATTGGAAACCCTAAAAATCGTGAAATGAGATGATAGCATTTGCGAATGAAAAGAGAGATGAACAAACGCAAATCCCAAACGGGTGTTCGCATTATCGGTGGAACACTCAAGCGCTCTAAAATCAAAGTTTTAGACCTTGAAGGCTTGAGACCAACTCCAGATCGAGTCCGTGAAACTCTGTTCAATTGGCTCATGCCGTTGCTGCCTGGGGCCATCGTCGTTGATTGTTTTGCGGGGAGTGGCGTACTTGGTTTAGAGGCGTTATCACGCGGTGCTTCAAGATGCACATTTATCGAAAAAGACAAAGCAGTTGCTAATCAACTGCAAGAGAACCTTAATCGATTTCAGCTCACATCTCAGGCAGAAGTGACTCGGGCTGACGTGTTTCAAGTCGCAGAAGAAATACCTCAAGTAGCCAATATTATCTTTGCAGATCCTCCATTCCACCATGGGATGAGTCAGCACTTTCTGACTTGGATTCACGATAAAGTTCAGCCAGACTCTCGTCTCGTGATTGAGCACGGGCGAGATCAGGACCTGGATCTACAGGGGTTCGAGGTCATCAAGGAACTTAAAGCAGGCATTGATTGGCTGCGTTTATTGAGACGAACATCATGACTATTGCCGTCTATCCGGGAACATTTGATCCAATCACAAACGGGCACATCCACGTGGTTGAGCGCGCAGCGCGCATCTTTGATCGAGTTATTGTTGGAGTAGCTGGGTCGACACACAAAATGCCCATCTTTGATCTTGATATGCGGGTGAGTCTGGCAAAACAGTCACTCGAGCATCTTGATAATGTAGAAATCCGGGGGTTTCACACCTTACTTGCCAATTTTGCGCAAGCGGTTGGTGCTCGCGTGTTGGTGCGTGGATTACGTGCTGTCGCTGACTATGAGTACGAACTACAACTTGCCAACTTAAATAAACAGCTCGCACCAGAGCTCGAAAGTCTGTTCTTAACGCCAGTCGAACATTACAGCTTTATTTCGTCGACACTGGTCAAAGAAGTGGCACGTCTCGATGGTCAGGTTGAGGCGTTCGTCCCTCAGCCTGTCGCAACGGCATTAAAAGATCACTTCAATCATTAACGCTGGCAATGGCTGCAGAAGTAGCTGTTTCGACCCCCAATCAACCGACTCTGAATCGATGCATCACACTGGTAACAACGCTCACTAACTCGGTCATATACCATTAACGTTTGTTGAAAATAGCCAGGCTCGCCCTGCCCATTCACAAAATCGCGAAGTGTTGTACCACCCGATTCAATGGCTCGCGCCAATACGTTTTTGATTTCTGTTGCCAACACCCGATAGCGAACCTTTGAGATCCGATTAGCAGCCCTTGATGGATGGATACCAGACAGGAAAAGAGACTCGGATGCATAAATATTCCCAACACCAACCACGACAGCATTGGTCATGATGAATGACTTGACCGCAATACTTCGTCGTCTCGATTGCGCGTACAACCAGTCACCATCAAACGCGTCGGATAGCGGCTCAGGGCCCAGATGG
This sequence comes from uncultured Litorivicinus sp., assembly GCA_902541775.1. Lineage (GTDB taxonomy): Bacteria > Pseudomonadota > Gammaproteobacteria > Pseudomonadales > Litorivicinaceae > HIMB30. Next base: position 99,646 of record CACBSE010000001.1, read on the forward strand.
TCAACCAATTGCTTCGCTCGGTCAGAATCTGCCCAGAGAAGACACCCAAATCGACGGGGATCATGATATCGCAGTTCCAAATTACCAACGGCAATCTGCACGTGATCATGTGTCTTCAACGGAGTCTTGGGATCAACCAACCGAAATGAGCCACTCATCCCCAGATGAGACAGGATGCATGTGTGCTCGGTTTCAATCAGCAGATATTTTGCGCGGCGCGACACCGAAAGGCATTTATCGTTTGAAAGACGCTTTGAGAAATCAGGTGGGATCGGCCACCTTAAAGATGATTGATTGACTCGAATCGAGGTAAAATGTTGCCCAACCAGAAACGGCGCGATACCTCGTGCTGTTGTCTCGACTTCGGGAAGCTCAGGCATCAGCGGCTACTTAATTTTAGCTTCCTTATACATTACATGCCTACGAACAACAGGATCGTACTTTTTGAGCTCAAGTTTATCGGGGGTATTCCGCTTATTTTTGTCAGTCGTGTAATAGTGGCCGGTACCAGCAGATGATACTAATTTAATTTTGTCACGCATGATTTACACCTTCTCGCCACGTGAGCGGATATCCGCCAAAACGACGTCAATCCCCAGTTTATCGATGATGCGCATTCCCTTCGTTGACACACGAAGCCGAATGAACCGCTTCTCAGACTCAACCCAGAACCGATGCCAGTGTAGGTTCGGAAGGAACCGGCGCTTGGTCTTGACGTTCGAATGCGACACATTGTTGCCGGTTGCAGGACGTTTGCCTGTTACTTGGCACACTTTTGACATAACTTGATCCGCCTCTGGTTGCACAGACCGTGAAAAAATCGTGGCGAATAATACCGTCGGTGAAAATAACATACAAGTGTCTACTAATGGTTTATTTCGGTATCCGCCGATTCCAGCACTCATGATAAAATTAAGGTCTCGATAACAAGGAAACGTCAGTGACTCAAATATCCTGGTTTCAAAACAAACACATTGTGCTTGGCGTAACAGGCGGAATCGCTTGTTACAAAGCATGCGAGCTCGCCCGAGAACTCGGCCGTCGCGGGGCAATAGTGCAGGTCGTCATGACTAAAGCTGCCACCGCGTTCGTCAGTGCATTGACGTTTCAAGCGTTAACCGGCCGAGAGGTCAAAGTTTCGATTCTTGACCCTGAAGCAGAAGCGGGGATGGGACACATTGAATTGGCCCGCTGGGCTGATCTCGTTCTTGTCGCACCCTGTACTGCCAACACAATGGCATTGCTAGCACAAGGCCAAGCTCCAGATTTACTGAGTACCGTTTGGGCAGCAGCGGCATGTGAAAAGGCGATTGCTCCGGCGATGAATCAACATATGTGGGAGCATCCGGAGACACAGGCAAATCTCGAACGGCTGTCTGCTAAAGCGCAAGTCATTGGACCAGATTCAGGAATCCAAGCCTGCGGTGATGTTGGCTCAGGACGGATGAGCGCGGCACTCGAAATCGCAAATACACTCGAAACAACGTTAAATCATGGTCCACTCGCCGGAAGACGGGTTGTCATTACAGCGGGTCCTACCCAAGAACCCGTCGACCCCGTTCGATATTTGGGCAATCGTTCCTCAGGCAAGATGGGGTTCGCGCTCGCTGAGGTCGCGAACCGTCTTGGCGCAGCTGTGACCTTAATTACCGGCCCAGTGCATCTTGAGACGCTGGCTGGCGTAAATCGCATTGATGTCGAAACAGCTAGCGATATGCATGCTGCTGTGCACTCCACTCTTAAGGGAGTTGATCTATTTATAGGTGCTGCTGCTGTGTGTGACTTCCGCCCCGCGTCTGTTTCCAAACAAAAATTAAAAAAGTCGAAAGACGATCTGTCTCAAATCATGCTCACCGAAAATATCGATATCATCCATTCTGTTGCGAATAGCCCAAACCGCCCAAGCTTGGTCATCGGTTTTGCGGCAGAAACTGAATTGGTTCTAGAACATGCTCGACAAAAACTGACTACTAAATCACTCGATGCCGTAATCGCCAATTGTGTTGCAAGTGGCGAAATTTTTGGACAAAACGAGACTGAAGCCACAATTGTTTTCAGTGACAGCGATCAAAAGCTTGTGCCGGGAACCAAATCTGAGGTGTCTCAAGAAATCTTTGCAATCCTGTCTCCACTCTTAGCGAAAGGGACTCGAAATGAACCTGAAATTTAAACGTCTCGACCCTCGCGTTGGCAATGATTGGCCGATCCCAGAGGTTGGCACACCAGGTTCTGCAGGCGTCGATTTGCGCGCATGTCTCGATCAAACGGCAACACTGCAGCCCGGGGAGACAATGCTCATTGGGACTGGGATTGCAATCCATCTGGAGGATCCGGGCCTTTGCGCAATGATTCTGCCTCGAAGTGGCCTTGGCCACCGCGGTCTAGTGCTCGGCAATCTGGTCGGGTTGATCGACTCCGACTACCAGGGCGAACTCAAGATTTCCACATGGAACCGCAGTAGCGAACCTCAGACTATCGAGCCCGGGGATCGAATTGCACAGCTAATCATTACCCCAGTCATTAAACCAGATTTTGTCGAAGTAGACGATTTTGGCATATCGGAGCGTGGCGAGGGCGGTTTTGGCCACACGGGGACGCAATAATGAATGCAATAACGCCAACGATTTTTCGTGCCTACGATATCAGAGGCACCTACCCCGATCAACTGAATCGTGATGTAGTTGGCGGCCTTGGCCAAGCAATTGGGACCTATGCGAAACAGCGAGGACAATCAACAGTCGTCACTGCGCGCGATGGTCGAATATCCGGTCCAGATCTTCAGGATGCACTCAACCAGGGTTTAATTCGTGCTGGTATCGATGTCATCGATGTTGGCATGGTCCCAACGCCAGTGCTCTACTTCGCAGCACTGACATTGGGTACAGGATCTGGTGTCATGGTGACGGGAAGCCATAACCCACCAGACTACAACGGCTTTAAAATGATGATCGGCGGGCACACGCTGTACGGCGACGATATTACCGCTGTTTATGACGCCATCGAGTCAGACAATTTAGTCGTGGGCGAAGGATCAATTTCCGAGACCGATGCGCTGACACCCTACCTTAAACAAATCACTGGCGACGTCCAATTGAAAAAGCCGCTTAAAGTCGCGATTGATTGCGGTAATGGTGTTGCAGGCGTCTGTGCTGAGGCATTATTCAAGCAACTTGGTTGTGACTTGGTTCCGCTTTATGTTGAGGTTGACGGAAACTTCCCAAACCATCATCCAGATCCATCCAAACCGAAAAACTTAGTGGACGTGATCACAGCGGTGAAAACACAACATTGTGATGTTGGTCTCGCGTTCGATGGTGATGGTGACCGTGTCGGAGTGATCACTGAACGTGGCGAATCGATTTTTGCAGACCGTCTACTGATGCTTCTTTCTGTGGATGTACTCAGCCGCAATGCCGACGCTACCATCATCTACGACGTTAAGTGCAGCCGACATTTAGGTCCAGTCATTGAACGGGCTGGGGGCCAACCACTCATGTGGAAGACAGGTCACAGCCTGGTCAAAGCAAAAATGAAAGAAACGGGTGCTTTATTAGCAGGTGAAATGAGCGGACACATCTTTTTTAAGGAACGCTGGCTTGGATTCGACGATGGACTTTACACAGCCGCACGCCTATTGGAAATTTTTGCAAAATCAGATCAACCCGTTTCTGTTTTGTTTGACGAGATTCCAAACGATGTCTCGACTCCTGAGCTAAATATTGAAGTTCCCGATACCGAAAAATTTGCCATCGTTGAGCGTGTTGCTTCAGTTATTCAAGCAGAGGGCTTGCCACTTTCGACGATTGACGGTGTCCGCGTTGATCTCGAGTCGGGTTGGGGACTGATTCGCTGCTCGAATACTACCCCAAACCTTGTTTTACGGTTTGAAGCTGAATCAACCGAAGCACTGAGAGCAATCCAGAGTACAATGCTCGATGCATTAAAAAAGGCAGAACCGACATTGGAGCTTGAATCACTATGCTAAGCTTGGCTCACGCCACTGAAGTCGCTCAGGTTCTATCAGAGGCCCTTCCATACATCCAAAAGTTCACTGGACGCACGATTGTCGTCAAATACGGCGGAAACGCGATGATTGATGAAGATCTTAAAGCGTCGTTCGCAAGAGATATCGTGTTGATGCAAGCGGTCGGGATGCGTCCCATTGTCGTGCATGGTGGCGGACCACAAATTGGCGAGCTATTAGGACGGCTCAATATTGAATCCAAATTCATCGATGGCATGCGAGTCACGACCGAAGAAACCATGGATGTTGTAGAAATGGTGCTTGGCGGACTCGTCAATAAGGAGATTGTCAGCTTGCTCAATCTGGCAGGTGGACGTGCAATGGGACTGACGGGTAAAGATGGTCAGTTCATCCGTGCCAAACAATTGAAAATTGAACGTAAAAGTCCTGAGCTCGAAGCCCCTGAAATCATTGATATCGGACATGTTGGCCAAGTTGAATCCATCGATACACGGGTACTGACAATGTTGACAGAGAGCGACGTGATCCCGGTGGTAGCACCAATTGGTGTCGGCGAACACGGTGAGTCATACAACATCAACGCAGACCTCGTTGCTGGCAAACTGGCCGAAGTACTGAAAGCAGGGAAACTGATGCTACTGACCAATACCGCAGGCGTCTTGAACAAAAAGGGTGAAGTTGTAACAGGGCTTGTTTCAGAAGAGGTCAACGCACTCATCGAGGACGGAACAATCTCCGGGGGTATGTTACCAAAAGTCGGCTGTGCCTTATCCGCGGTCAACGCAGGCGTCAATAGCGCGCATATTGTTGACGGCCGCGTTCCGCACTCAGTGCTTTTAGAAATCTTCACCGATCAAGGTGTCGGCACGCAAATTTTAAGAAAGCGCAGCTAAATCAAGGCGCCCCGTATTGGGCGCGATAAGCCTCAATACGCAGTGCGACGTCATCTGTAACCCGCGGATCGTTGGCCGCAAATTCCAAAATGTCATCGAGAGTCACAATTGACATCGGGACCAATTGAAAGGTTTCGGAGAGCTCAGCAAGTGCAGATCCAGTACCCTCTCGGCCCCGCTCTTGCCGATCAACTGCAACACAAAACGCACGCAAACTCGCACCGTGATTTCCAATAAAATCGACCGACTCTCGTACGGCTGTTCCGGCTGTTACCACATCATCAATTGCCAAAATCCGCCCATTCGGTGGCGCGCCAAGCAGGGTCCCACCTTCGCCGTGATCTTTCCTTTCCTTTCGGTTGAATGACACCGGGTAATCCATTCCTTGATCCGCGAAGGCAACCGCAACTGAGCTTGCAAGCGGTATTCCTTTGTACGCAGGACCAAACAGTCCATCAAACTCAACACCATGTTCGGCAATGGCATCACGATAACATCGACCTAGAATTTGCAATTGAAGTCCACTGGAAAATGCAGAGGCATTAAAGAAATAAGGGCTCACCCGGCCCGACTTGAGCGTGAATTCGCCAAACTTTAGAGCGTTGGCATCAAAGGCTAATTCCAAAAAGGAACGCTTGTATGGGGACATAGGACGCGTCTAACATTACAATCACCGACTAAAAATAGTACACCAGTTCATCTGGTCACTCACTTCAGGGACATAATATCTTTAAATGCGCGTAATCAGCCTGCGATGCGAGGGTTTAATTTCCGCTGTTAAACAAGGCCTCATTGAATGGATAGTAAGCAAAGACGCAGATATCGTCTGCCTGCAGGACGTTCGTGTGCGCGAATATAAGGTTATGGGTGACTCTCGCTTCTGTCCCGAGGGATTCGAGGCATTTTATTTTGAGGGCGAAGACGAAGATCAAGGCGGCGTTGCGATTTTCACGCGTCACACACCCAAAGCGGTGATGCGAGGCTTGGGATCATACGATTTAGATCGTGATGGACGCTATATCCAAGCCGACTTTGAATACGTCAGCGTTGTGTCCATTCTCCCACCATCACCAACTACAGACTCCGCAGAATTGCGCGCTGCGTTTCTGGAGTCACTCGAGACGTGGATGCGGAAAATCCGAAAAAAACGACGTCATTTTATCTTCTGCGGTGACTTTGGTGTGGCCGCTCGTACCCTCGATCTTGAAGAATGGCATCAACACAACGAATCGCCTGGATTTACGAAAGAAGATCGGCATTGGATCAACATGCTTCTCAATGATATCGGCTATGTTGATGCATTCCGCGAAGTCTTTACCAATGAACCAGCATACAGTTGGTTTCCTAGGCCTGAGGTGTTCGACATGCCAAATCCTGGTGCATGGCGAACAGATCTTCAGTTAGCATCGCTCGAGATTTCGAGGCGTGTCCTGGCTGCAGGTTACGTGTCAAAGCGACGGTTCGACGATCGAGTCCCTTTGATTGTCGATTACGACGTTCCAGTCAGCGATGAGGAAGACGATTAACCTTCTGCTAAGACTGCCTTCTGTGCATCGATGAGCTGCGCGATCCCAGTCTCTCCCAAATCCAATAGTGCATTCAATTCGGTGCGACTGAACGGAGCCTCTTCTGCTGTCCCTTGGAGTTCAATCAGTTGTGACCCCTCAGCCATCACCAAGTTCAAATCGGAATCGGCACTCGAGTCCTCGGGGTAGTCCAGATCCAGTATTGGCTGACCTTGATAAATTCCGACAGAAATAGCAGCCACAAAATTGATCAAGGGATCCTCAGATACCAATCTATCGCGTTGCAACCCTTTGATCGCATCAACTAGGGCAACCATGCCTCCGGTGATCGATGCTGTTCGCGTTCCACCGTCGGCTTGTAAAACATCACAATCGATCATGATTTGTCGCTCGCCCAACTTCTTCAAATCAACCGCGGCTCGTAGCGATCGACCAATCAGACGCTGAATCTCTTGGGTTCGACCTGATTGCTTACCGCGCGCCGCTTCCCGATCAGAGCGAGTGTGGGT
>CACBSE010000002.1 GCA_902541775.1 uncultured Litorivicinus sp.
GAATCGCAAAGGCTAAAGGTATCGCGCTATAAACCAGAAAATCACAGGTAATATCAAGAAAAGCGCCCCGTTCAGTTGGGCCTTGAACGCGAGCCAAGGCTCCATCTAAACCATCCAACAAACGATTCAAGCTAAATAAAATCGCCGCAGCAATCAGTGCATCAAGCATGATCGCGATTGCCGCCAATAATCCAACGACAGCACCAATCACCGTCAGTTGGGTCGCCGATAATCCTGCTCGATCGAGTGGTCGGATTGCAGAGCCCAACGGCGCCTTCAACCGCTTCACAATCAACGCGTCAAACACATCATGTCTCCCCCTTTCGGCCGATCGTCTGGATGATGTGTTACCAAAATTCCGTAGCCTCTATCATGTCGTACTTGCTCATAAATGACTTGTTTCACTTGTTCTCGGGTCTCTGTGTCAAGTGCGCTCAATGGCTCGTCAAGCAGGAGTACACGAGGATGTGGTGCCAAAGCGCGGGCGACAGCCACGCGCATCATTTGACCGCGAGACAATTGAAACGGATCCTGCCCGGCCATCCCTTGAAGACCCAGCTGATCTAATAACTGATCCACACGGGCCTCGCGAACGATTCCTGCACATTGATGCATGGATAGTTCGATATTTGCGCCAATGGATAAATGTGGAAAGAGTAATGGCTCTTGAAATACGGTTTGCGACTCAGTACTCAGCCGAGCGTCAGCATCCATCCGATGACCATCGAGTGTAACCTGGCCCATGAATTCAACTCCCGGCTCCTGATCAATTAAGGCGTGCAATAAAGTAGACTTGCCAAGACCAGACTCGCCTTGAAGTGTCATGATTTCTCCCGGCTGAAGTGCGAATGAAACCGGTCGAAAGAGTCCACTACCAGCTCGTCTCACAAACACGTCATCGAAAATCAGCATAGCCTTCTCCTTGCATCCCCTTACGATGTCGCCACGCAATTCGGTTGACACACATCGCAAGTACAAATGCGATCAGGGGCAATAGCAGATTCACAAGTCCAGTTAGAGCGGCAGATTGTCGCTCGCTCCCAATAGTGACCATCAGTTCGGTCATCAAGGTTTCAATTCGACCACCACCGAGCAAGATTGTTTGGGTGTAGAGCGCACAACTCACAGCAAACGCCAGCGCCAAAGCTAACATCAATAATCGGCTGTTTCTCGGTAACCAAACCAAAAATATCCGTCGAGCGATCGACAAGCCCGACTGTCGCAAAAGCATTTCATGACGCACATCGCGTTCAAACCAGCTATCACTGATGACAATCATGACGTAGGGCAGCGCAATCAGTGTATGACCCAAAATGACCGGCCAGAGACCTGGACTACCACCGAGGAAATACACCCAAGCAAGCAAGCCCGACGCCATTGGGAGTCCGGGTAACCAAAGGAATGCCCACCAAACCCAGTGTAATCGCTTTTGCCCTTTTGACACTAAATACTCAAGAATACCGACTGCCAAAACGATCGAAATCAGGCCGGTGATGAGACCGATCAATAACGACATCCAGGATGGAGAGGCTAAGGTGTCCAGGTTTTTCAGAACCGTCAACGAAATGTGCGGCAATGGTTCAAACACACTCCATCGAAGAGTCATCGACCAAATCAGCAAACTCGCCAGCGATAGGCAGGTGATGGCAACCAGCGTCCATCGTAGTACAGTGGCTAAACGAATGAACGTCCAAACAAACGGCAGCCGATTTTTTGCGCGCGAACGAAGCAGTGGCCGACATAAAATCCAAGCCACACCGAGTCCGATCAACAAAATAAGTAACCCTTGCGCACCCGCTTGTCGATTAGTGGCGTCTGGGTCGGTGAGCAGTTGCAGCAATCGAACACCGATTAGCTGTGGCTGGTCTGGCCCCAAGATCAAACTGACCTCAAGATTAGTCAACCCAAAAACAAACACCACAAATATTGCCGGTCCCATAAATTGTAGGACCTGTGGCCAAATCAGCTGATGATGGCACCCCGTATCAGTCATCCCTGCTTGTCTGCCAATGACCCGATAGGATTGAAGTGGAAGCCTTTTGGTAATTGGGATCGCAATGGCAGCTAAAAATGCACTCTCTTTGATAACAAGCGATAGGATTGCTCCAACGCCCCATGGATCTCTGGGAAATAAATATTGCTTTTCGATTGGAACCTCAAAAATAACTGAGATCCACCGCCAACCAACACCACCAGCGGACAATGCGAGTACTAAACCAATGGCAAGTGCACCATGTGGCATGGCAAGCAACAAACTCCGCCACAATTGGAAATCACTCAGTCGCAACGCTTTGGCAGAAAGGGCGCGTGCGGTAAATAATGAAATGATAAGCGAGACAGTCGCGACCCAAAGCGAGAGTACTAAGGAATGAACAAGAGCCGGCTCATTCGATAGTCGGTCCCAACCTTGCGCCCAAGAAGCACCTGAATACTGACCAACGGCATCATCCAGCAAGCCACAGATGGGAAGAATGAGAATGAGAACGAAACATCGTTCAACCCAATTCACCGAGCCTTCCCAAAATAGCGCTCTTTCCAAGCGCGCTCTAAAGGCTCGACCCAACTTGCATGCGGCTCTGATAACGGAATACCACGATCCTGCGAGGTTAACGTCGCCGGACCTAAGTCAAGCGTCTGAAAAAGTGTTCGATCCGCAGAACCCAATCGCGACACATCGATCACTGTCGGGTCACCCCAAATCGATGGATTTGCTTTCTCGGCCTGTGCCTCAGGGCTCAACAGAAGGTTGATCCAAACAAGCGCTGCATCACGTGATTGCGCATTGAAGGGGATCGCCAAGAAATGCGTATTACCAACTGTGCCAATCTCATGAACATAGGTACGCACAGAAGGCGCAAAACGACCATCCAAAATCCGCTGTGACGCATCATTTGGATTAAAGCTTAGCGCAATATCCAAGATGCCATCAGAAAACAAATCCATCATAACTTCTGCCGAGTCAGGGAATTCTCTCCCGTTACGCCATAGATTAGGATGCAATGCATCAAGGTATTCCCACATCGGCAGGGTGACCGGCTTGAACCGCTCTTCTGAATAAGGCTCTGTCAGCCAATCAGAATATTGCGTGGTTTCCCAAAGGACCTGCTTTAAGAACGTGGTTCCATGAAAATTGGGTGGCTCAGGGTAAGTCACGCGTCCAATATTATCTTTGGCGTAGTCGAGCAGCGCAGCCATTGACTTCGGTGGTGCAGCGAGTCGCGCCTGATCGAAAATAAATACCAATTGAGCACGACCCCACGGAGCCTCTAATCCGTCTGTCGAAACCGAAAAGTCAGCGGCAATCGTCGGCTCAGCTAAATTAATTGCACTCGATGACGGCAGATCAGCAACAAATGGAGCGCCCAGCAGCCCGTCACGCTTCATCCGAGCAAAATTCTCTCCGTTAATCCACATAACATCGACTGAACCCTGATCCGATCGGCCGACACGTCTAGCTGTTTGTATGCCCTGTATCGCAATGGAGATGTCATCGACTTTGACATGCTCGACGGTAACATCGTGTCGCTCTTGAGCGATTGCCGCCCAGCGCTTGATATATTGATTGATCGTTGACGAACCACCCCATGCATAAAAATAAATAGTCTGGCCTTTCGCATTGGCCTCTATTGCCTGCCAATCAGCCGCTTGGCCGGGCTGGGCACTCACGAATAAACTGAGCGCAAAGATCAATCGAGAAATCATGAATGCACTTTATCCCTATAACGATTCGAAACGAAAGCAGATACACCCGAAAAAACACCGAGTAAAACCAATGGTAACCAGACCTGTGGATGCTCAATTAAATTCCACTGGGGCTTCAAGCCCTGCTCCATCAAGGTATCGAACCCACGACCCACACTTACATAAATCGCAGTCCCTGGGATGATACCGACTGCTGTCGCAAATACATAATCACTCATTTTCATCTTCAGTACTGCGGGAACAATATTCACTAACCAAAATGGGAAAAACGGAATGAGTCGCATCGTCAACAGCCAGCGTATTGGGCTTCGATGAAATGCTGTTTGAACTGAATCAATAGCGCCGCCGGCACGCTGTGAAAAGAATTCACGAGCGATGGTTGAAGCCAAAAGAAAAACCACAAGTGAACCCGCTGTAGCTGCTGAGACAATCAAGGGTAGCGAAATCCAGCCAAATAACGCAGCCCCCATCAATGTCAGCATCGATGCCACCGGCAACGACAAACTGACTGCTGCCACATAGATTAGACAGAAAATCCCAACAGACCACGCATATTGGTTTTCGATCATCAGTTTGAATTCCGAATAACGCGAGATCAGATGAATTGGTTGTAACAAATCACTAGCAAACCAAATGACCAAAATAATGCCAGCCACACTCATGGCCCATTTAATTCGTTTCACGGAGATTGTGCTTAAATTTTCGATAACCACTGCTCTGTTTGACGCGAAACCCAATAGTAATTCAGATACTCTATGACCCGTGCAATAGATTTCATCTAAAGAGGTCCACGATGACAGCAATTGTTCCTGTCGGCTATCCCACGCGACGATTGCGTCGCAATCGACGTGATGCCTTTTCTCGAGCGCTGGTTCGAGAAAACACATTGACCACATCGCATTTGATTTACCCAATGTTCGTTCTCGAAGGGCACAGCGAACGTGAAGCTGTCAGCTCTATGCCTGGTATCGAGCGATTATCAATCGACTTGATAGTCAAGCAAGCCGAACGCGCGTACACGCTGGGTATTCCAGCAATTGCATTATTTCCAGTTGTCCGTGACAACAAATCAGAGGACGGTCGTGAAGCCTACAATCCGGATGGATTGGTTCAAAGAGCAGTCCGCGCGCTAAAAGCCGAACTACCGGAGCTGGGCATTATTACAGACGTCGCACTTGACCCATACACAACTCACGGACAGGACGGTCTAATTGATGCCTCAGGATATGTGTTGAACGATGAAACCTGTGACGTGTTAATGCAACAAGCGCTCTCTCACGCAGAAGCAGGTGCCGACATCGTGGCACCTAGCGATATGATGGATGGGCGCATTGGTCGTATCCGTGACGCCTTGGAAGATGAGGATCATACTCATACCCGTATTCTCGCTTACTCTGCTAAATATGCGAGTTCATTTTATGGTCCATTCCGCGATGCAGTTGGTTCCAGCGCAAACTTAGGAAAAAAGGATAAGCGAACTTACCAAATGGATCCATCCAACAGTGATGAGGCACTGCATGAAGTTGCTGAGGACCTCCATGAAGGCGCGGATATCGTTATGATCAAGCCGGGCCTTCCCTATCTTGATGTCGTCCAACGCATCAAAACAACCTTTAAAGTTCCAGTTGCTATCTATCAAGTCAGCGGAGAATACGCGATGATTCAGGCCGCACACCAAAATGGATGGATTGACGGCAAGGCCGTCATGATAGAAAGTTTGGAATCGATGGTGCGTGCGGGAGCAGACTGTATACTTACTTATTCCGCAATCGATGTGGCCGAAAACCTCACCGCTTAACAGAAAAAACATAACGAGGACACAATGAGTGATCAAATTACGACTCTTACAAATGACAACTTTGATTCAGTAATCAAGGATGCGCAAACACCTGTACTAGTGGATTTCTGGGCAGAGTGGTGCGGGCCATGCAAAATGATCGCACCCGTTTTGGAGGAACTCGCCACCGAATATGCAGGCCGCCTCACAATTGCAAAGCTGAACGTGGATGATCAACGCGAAGCAACTGAAAAATTCAGTATTCGGGGAATTCCCACGCTAATCTTATTTAAAAATGGAGAGCCTGAAGCGACCAAAGTTGGCGCTCTGTCCAAGAGCCAACTCGCCGCTTTTCTCGATTCAAACATTTAAAAGACTAGACGAGCACTCCGAAAGCGCCTAAGCTTTCGGAGTGGAGGATCTCTGCAAGCCCCTTTATTTTTCATAAATTACAGTTTGACCAACCCAAATACCGCTCGTGGTCCGCACCCGGGTGATCTAGAGAACTCATGAACCTCACAGAACTCAAAAAAAAATCAATGCCGCAACTCCTCGAAATTGCGGAAAGTATGAACCTCGAAAATCTGGCACGATCTCGCAAACAGGATGTTATCTTCTCGATCCTTAAAGCGCATGCGAAGAGTGGGGAAGATATTTATGGTGATGGTGTCTTGGAGATTTTATCAGACGGTTTCGGATTCCTAAGGTCCGCCGACTCAAGTTATCTCGCAGGCCCTGATGACATCTATGTCTCGCCAAGTCAGATTCGACGGTTCAACCTTCGCAAAGGAGACTCTATTGCTGGCAAAATCCGTCCGCCGAAAGACAGTGAGCGCTACTTTGCATTGTTGAAGGTTGACGAGATCAACTTTGATAAGCCAGAAAACGCGAAAAATAAAATCTTATTCGAAAACCTAACGCCACTGTTCCCGCAAAAACGTCTCACCATGGAGCAAGGCAATGGTTCAACCGAAGATTTAACAGCAAGAATCATTGATTTAGTCTGCCCAATTGGTAAGGGCCAGCGCGCGTTGATCGTTTCACCACCCAAAGCGGGTAAAACGCTCATGTTGCAAAACATTGCCAACAGTATCGTGCGGAACAATCCAGAATGTTATTTGATTGTCCTCCTGATCGATGAGCGCCCGGAAGAAGTCACCGAAATGCAACGTACGGTTCGCGGTGAAGTAGTGGCGTCGACTTTTGACGAACCACCGGCGCGCCATGTACAAGTTGCTGAGATGGTGATTGAGAAAGCCAAGCGCTTGACAGAACACAAACGCGACGTGATCATCTTACTCGATTCCATCACTCGACTGGCACGAGCTTACAACACAGTACAGCCATCATCGGGCAAAGTATTAACAGGCGGGGTCGATGCGCACGCACTCGAAAGGCCAAAGCGCTTCTTCGGAGCTGCTCGAAATATCGAAGAGGGTGGCAGTTTGTCCATTATTGCGACCGCGTTGGTTGATACCGGTTCGAAAATGGATGAAGTGATCTTTGAAGAGTTCAAGGGAACCGGTAACTCCGAACTCAACTTGGAGAGACGAGCCGCTGAGAAGCGCATCTTCCCAGCGATCAATATCCGTAAATCTGGAACACGCCGTGAAGACCTTCTTACGACAGAGGAAGAATTGCAGCGAATGTGGATTTTGCGAAAGCTGCTGGACTCTATGGAAGATCTTCAAGCAATCGAATTCTTGGTCGATCGCATGAAAACCACGACGACGAATGAAGAATTCTTCCAATCGATGAAGAAGCGCTAAGAAGCGTCTTCGATCAGACGGCGTCTGAGTTTCTCAAGCGCCGGAGTTCTTCCAGACTCCACTTCAATACTCAGCAAATGCACCAAGGGATGATCGGAATCAAGCTGACTCGCTCGATCGATATGGTGTTTCGCTTCAGCATCAAGACCAGCCGCCATTGCCAATCGCGCTTGCACAATCTCCAATGCAACCGAATCAGTGTGGATTTTCGCTAATGAATTAAGGGTTGCCAACCGCGACAAGGCATCGCCATCATCAATCGTCTCAAGGGTCAGCGCCCAGTCTTCACGCCACTCCTTTTTCAACGCTTTCATCAGCGGTTTGAATTCGGATGGTCTGGGATCATGTTCGATCGCTTTTGGAATATTCGCCATCAGTCGCTCTGCTGATTCCAAATAACGCTCTGATTCATCAAGATGTTCAAGCCGTCTAGCAGCTTCCGATGCCAGTAACCAATGCAGAGCTGGCAACGATTCAGAGCTCGCATCTTTTTTTAATACCGACAAAGCACGCTCAGGTTCGTCGCGACGCAACCATAGTGCGCCTTCAATGAGTCGCGAATCAGCTTTTCGATGACGCATGCGACCCCAGGCCTTCCACGCATTCTGCGGGAGACGCCCCAAAGCACCTCCCAAACCAAATACAATCCAGAGAATGACAGTGACTGCTAGAAAAAGAACAATAAATGCCCAGAGTGACATCTCAACTGTGTAGCCACCGTAAGCGAACAGCACATAGCCTGAATCAGCTTTGACGCGATCTCCAAGGTATAGACCAAGTGCGAGTAGCGCACCGAGACCTATGATCCAGATCGCGACTCTAACAGCACGACTCATTGTTTAACCTCGGCGCCAGAAATACGTTCTTGAGTCAGTGCATCACGATATACTTTGAGAGCTCGAAGTCCTTGAGCCGCATCCGGAATTTCACGTGTAATTTGTATATCTTCCAAAGATCCGAGGACTGTGAACACTTTCAGCCCAGCATCTTCCGTCACATCGAAAAAGTGCATCGATAAGCGTTTTGCCTGAGCAAGCCCCGCGTCGAACAGTGCTTGATCTTCACGAATCAATGCGAGCTTAATTTGCTCAAGGCTCAAGCGGAGAACTTCTCGCGCTCGTCCCGCATCCGACGCAGAAACCAATGGTGTGATCGGTTCGTTCACCTCGCGAATTCGAATAAAGTCAGACAATTCTCCAAGCCATTGTTTCACATCGATCGTCCCTGCGAATTCTTCCTCAGGAGCTAAGCGACGCACAGGTAACTGCAAATTATCCAACACTGAGTCAAGAGCAAGTAGCTCAGCCTGTATACCCAATATATCAACAGATTGAACCGTGGATAGTGACTGTAAATCCTGCGCTAAACGCTCTCTCACTGATAACAAACGACCATCTTGTAGTTGGCCCAAAAGCGCTTGTGCTGTGCGCATTAAGGTCACCGCGGTTTCTGTGTTGCGTTCAATAAGCAGTCGTTGATCGGCGAGCTTCAAAAGATATTCAGCTTCAGCCAGTACATAGCTACTTCGTGTATCTACCTGTGCTTTTGCAAGCTGTTCAGCAACCACCTCAACACGATCGATTACTGACTGGTTACGGGCGTCAGCACGGCCAATCTCCGATTCCAATCGTTGCATTTGCTTATCAAGATTTTGAGTCGTCGTCTTTAAATTTTCGAGTTGCGATACCTGTACGCTTAATGTTTGAACAGAAGTACCTAGTGACTCGGTTAATCGCGTCAACGACTGAAATTCGTGCCAACCAAACCAAGCCGCAAAACCAACGCCAACGCACGCGATAAAACTGAACAAGAGAGCAGTCCAAGCACTGGAACCCCTAGCACCCGCGTGTTCTTGAGGCTCGGTAGCCGTATCAACCGACTCAATCTGTTGGTCGGTAGCGACCTCCTCAGCGACCTCGGGTGTTGTTTCTTCAGTCTTTGACACTCGGATCTCCTTGCATCGCCAATCGAACGCCTTCTGGTGTCGGCGATTGAATTTGATGATACCGGCTTCCACCGGGTAATTGTGCTTTCGCGTCAGAACTTGTTACGAAATGCAGGTAATCCAACACACTCAAACCGTGCGTCTCTGCAATTTTCAAAAAGGCGCGCACGAGGAGTGCAGAACCGTGAACAACTCCATCAACCGCGTCGATGCGTGTATTGCCAAGATCGAAATGAGGCACCAATTCAAATAGCTCCAGATGCGTCACCGGATCCATTAACACGGAATTCAGTTGGTCAAATTGACGCCCCGAACCTTTGCCACTGACAACTAAGATTTGACTCTCTGGAAGAATCTCAGAACGCATCAAGTACACAAGTGATTTAGAGCCAGGGTTCGAGGCGGTCCTCACTATATGCGATTCATCCTTGAGCAACTCCGATGTTCCGACACCCACTGCCCAAAATTGTTGCTTAGCTGGCCACTGTGCCCACCGTGATACCACTGCGTCAATCAATAATCGCGCAGATTCGGGAGACGTCACAACAACATGATCAAAGCGGTCAAAATCGACAATGGCTGAATCCAACGAGACATCCAGCGGGTAGGACCGGACACATGGTAGGGCAATCACCTCAAACCCGCTATCAACGAACGCATCAGCGACTCGCGGAAACGCAGAAGGAAGCCGATTTAGCCAAAGTTTCAATTACAAACCCGCTTGAGCGAGAAGCTCTCTCGCACCTTGGGACACCAGATCTTCTGCAACGCGAATACCGAGGCTCTCAGCATCGTCGAGCTCACCGACACCCTCTGCTTTCAGCAGCGTTCCACAATCAGCCGAACCAACCAATGCACGGAGCCATAGCTGTCTGTCACGCTCGATTGCATAGGCCGCAATCGGCACCTGACAACCACCGTTTAAATGACGATTCAACGCACGTTCCGCCCGCCCAGCAGTTTCACCCTCGGCATCTTGTAATGTCATCACGATATCTCGGGTTGCCGAATCATCTGCGCGGATCTCAATTCCAAGAATACCCTGGCCACATGCGGGTAAGATCTCCTCTGGCGCCGTCTCAAATGCGACACGATCGCCTAATTCAAGGCGTTTTAGACCAGCCGATGCCAGCACAAGACCATCGAATTCACCTGAATCGAGTTTCTTCAAGCGTGTCCCCAGATTGCCTCGGACTGGCGATAGTTTTAGATCGGGTCGAAGCGCACGAATTTGGGCGATACGCCTCAAACTTGAGGTGCCAAGATGTGTACCTTGAGGAATATCAGCAAAACCATCCCAAGCTTGAGTCCCAGCGCGATGGACCACAGCATCTGTTGGTGTTTCACGTGCTGTTAAACAACACAAATCCATACCGTCAGGAAGCTCCATCGGTACGTCTTTCAAAGAATGGACAGCAAGATCTGCCCGCCCGTCATACAGCGCAGTCTCTAATTCTTTAACGAAAACACCCTTACCTCCAATTTTAGTCAACGACACATCGAGCCGCTCATCACCCTGCGTAGTCATTTCCATGAGCTCAATTATCAACTCGGGAAAATGCGCTTGAAGCCGATCACGAACGTGATAAGCCTGCCACAGAGCCAATGGACTCTTCCTTGTTGCGATAGTTAATGTTTTTTGCATGTGTGGTCCTACGTCACACCAAGTATACTGGATCACTAAAGAAGGAGTCTCTATGAGTCAAGAAATGCCTAAAGCGCTTTGGGGCGGCCGTTTTTCGGAACCCACCGATGCATTCGTCCAAGCATTCACTTCATCCGTCGAATTCGACCAGCGCATAGCACGCGAAGATATTCAAGGATCGATCGCGCACGCCACAATGCTCGCTGAACAGGGAATCCTGACCGACAAAGAACTGCAAACCATCACCGAAGGCCTGCGCCAGATCGAAACTGAAATTGAATCAGGGCAATTCACATGGTCCATTGCGCGTGAGGACGTACATATGAATGTTGAATCACGACTCATCGAACTAATCGGCGACACCGGGAAAAAACTTCATACAGGCCGTTCTCGAAATGACCAAGTCGCCACCGACGTCCGACTGTGGCTGCGAGGAACCATTGATCACGCTGTATCTGAGTTGTCTCGCCTCCAGATGGGTTTGATCACGTTAGCTGAGCGTGAATCAGACACCATCATGCCAGGTTTCACACACCTTCAAGCGGCACAGCCCGTGACCTTTGGGCACCACATGCTCGCATGGAATGAAATGCTCGAGCGCGATGCGGGTCGCTTACTTGATTGCAGACAGCGGATGAACCAATGTCCGCTTGGTGCAGCGGCACTCGCTGGTACCAGCTATCCGATTAATCGCGAGCGCACAGCCGAGCTCCTTGGGTTTGATAAACCAACAGAAAACAGTCTTGATTCTGTGTCTGATCGCGACTTCGGTATTGAGTTTTTGAGCGCCGCAAGCATAGTCATGATGCATCTGTCACGATTTTCAGAAGAACTCATTAACTGGAATTCGACCGCCTGGCAATTTGTCGATCTACCTGACAAGTTTTGTACTGGTAGTTCGATCATGCCACAGAAAAAAAATCCCGACGTACCTGAACTTGTCCGCGGCAAATCAGGTCGCATGTTTGGCCACCTCATAAGCTTACTCACTTTGATGAAAGGGCAACCACTCGCTTACAACAAAGATAATCAGGAAGACAAAGAGCCGCTATACGACTCCGCAGATACATTGCTCGGATCGCTTCGCGCTTTTGCCGATATGATGCCGTCATTACTGGTCAATCAAGACATTTTGAAAGATGCAGCAATCCGTGGGTTTTCAACAGCCACAGATCTGGCTGATTACCTAGCCCGTAAGGGCTTACCATTCCGTGATGCCCATGAAGTCGTTGGGCAAGCAGTTGCCCTTGGTGTCCAAACCGAGCGTGATCTCTCGGAAATGGGTCTTGCAGAACTCCAAGCATTCAGTGATCTGATCCACGATGATGTATTTGAGGTGTTGACTGTCGAAGGATCCGTGAATGCACGTGATCACATTGGTGGAACAGCACCCAATCAGGTGAAGGCAGCAGCAGCTCGGGCAAAAGCGCGTTTAGCTGCCCGCTAACGCACGGCGATTACTGCCAAAATCGCCTGCACTTGAAGCGCTGTCGAACCGCGATTTGCTTCAACCCAAGCACTCGCGGCTTGCCCCATCACTTGAGCTGTCGCAAATGCCTCATCAATGGATTGAGAGAGATACTCAGCGTCTGTGCGAAGCAGAGCACCCGCGGCTTCTAAACCAGCACTGACCGCCTGAAAGTTGTGCATGGATGGCCCCGCAACAAGCGGCTTACTCATTAGCGCGGGCTCAATCGGGTTTTGACCACCCTTTCCAGAAAAGCTGCCCCCAATCGCAATCACATCAGACTCAGAAAGATACGCTCCCATATCTCCAAAGGTGTCACCGATCAGAATTTGAGCCTTGTCTTGAATGTCAACAGAAACCCGCGATGCATCGACCCCTTGAGCATCAGCCAACGTCTTGATCTCAGATCCTCGAATAGGGTGTCGAGGTACGATCAGCAATCGTATTTCAGGGTGTTGCCGAGCCCAGGAGACAAAGAGCTCGTCATCATCGGCATGGCTACTCATCAGGCAGACTAGAACATGGCCTCGTCTCCAATCACTGATTTGATTCGCTCGTTCCCAAGAAATTTGAGGAGCAGATTGGTCAAGCTTAATGGATCCAACTTCAGAAATCGCATGAGCCGGCACCCCAACACTATGCGCGTTGTGGGCGTCACCTTCAAATTGCATCAGCGCGCGTGAAACTTGAGACCACATCGGTCGCGATACCCAACCAAACCGCTGATATCGGCGAACTGATTGATCACTCAGCCGTCCATTCGCAAGAATCACAGGGACGGCAGAACGATGGCATGCGGCAACCAAATTGGGCCAAAGTTCGGTCTCAATAACAATCAATGCCCTCGGGCGAAGTCTGGATAACCAACGAGACCAAATCCAAGAAAAGTCCCAAGGAAACACGTGGCTAACGAATTCACTCTGAGCCAAAACGCCGAGCCCAGCGGGTGTCGTTGCCGTCATGAAGATATGAAGTGATGCGTCATGTTTTGTGAGTACTCGCGCAAGCTCCACTCCAACTTTTGCCTCTCCAAGACTACACGCATGAATCCAGACACAGCCATCCATCTGACCAGGTACGTGCGCCCCAAGTCGACGACTAACCATCGGATCTTGATGTTCTCGACGATACTTCCTCACCACATGCGTAATCAGAAGTGGTATGCAAAACAGCAAGAGCAGTGAATACAGATGTCGTCCCATAATTGAAGATGCTAGCATGCCTGCATGAAAATCATCGTTGGTGGCGGGATTTCAGGTCTCTGGCTAGCAGCTGAACTGAAAGCTCGCAACGTTCCATGCTGTGTTATCGAAAAAAACGCACTTGGCCAAGGTCAAACCCTGGCAAGCCAAGGCATGATTCATGGCGGGACTAAGTATGCACTTGATGGATTATTAACCAAAGCAGCCAGTGAAATTGGTGCCATGCCCGCGCGCTGGAAACAGGCTTTGAAGGGCGAGGGAACGATTGACTTAAGCCGCGTTCAACTCGAACGAGAAGATCAGTTGTTATGGTCTGTCGAATCAATTGCTGCGAACCTTTTGGGATTCTTCGCAAGCAAAGCCATGCGATCTCGTATGGAACGCATTGATCCACAATCCGAGGCGGCGTTTAATCATCCTAATTTCAAAGGCCATCTGTATCGATTGTCAGAACCGGTGTTGAAGCTCGATACATTGGTGCATGCATTTGCAGCGATCTTGGATGGACAAATCTTCCAAACTGAGGTCACGCAGCTTCTGATAAAAAATAGCAAAGTTGTTGGGGTCGAAACAACTGCTGGTCAGATCCATGGGGAAGTCATTTTGACTGCTGGTGAAGGAGCAGAAGCGCTTTTATCCGAGCTTTCCGGAGAGTATCCGGCCATGCAACGACGTCCGCTTGCAATGGCTGTCTGCAAACTTGTGCAACCCATTCCAAAAGTATTTGGTCACCAACTCGGGAGTGCCAGCAAACCTAAACTCACCGTCTCGACCCATGAATTTGATGGGGCGCAATATCTGTATTTAGGCGGACAACTTGCCGAAGACGGAGTCACGCAAGATGACAACACGGTGTGCTCAAATGCGAAGCGTGCGTTGTCAGAAGCACTTTCCTGGCTTGAACCCAATGTGCAATCAACGCACGTTTTTCGGGTCAATCGAGCAGAGCCAAGTACACGTGAAGGAAATCGGCCCGATACCGCATTCGTCTGTCAATTAAACAACCTGATTGTGGCGTGGCCAACTAAGCTCGCACTTGCACCTGCACTTGCCGACCAAATCCTGCCACTTCTTGATGAAGATTCAAAACCTGCAACACTGCCACAGTGGTCAAGGGCACCAGAAGGACATTACCCATGGGTATGATTAATCGAACACTCGGACAAACAGGGCTCAAACTCAGTCCGATCGGCCTGGGTACCGTCAAAATTGGCCGGAATACAGATGTGAAATATCCAACCGATTTTGAATTACCAAGTGACCACGAGATCATTCAACTCCTGACACTTGCGTCAGAATTGGGTATCAACTGTCTTGATACAGCGCCTGCCTATGGCGCCTCGGAAGCGCGGCTGGGTGAGTTACTGCAAGGCCTCGCTTGCGATTTTCGTATCATTACAAAAGTTGGCGAAACCTACGATCCTGACACAGGAAGTCATTACGACTTCTCAGAAACCGGGATTCTTAAGAGCTTAGAACAAAGTCTTCAACGCTTGAATCGTGACCGTTTAGATGTGGTACTACTGCACTCTGATGGAAATGATATCGAACATCTAAATCAAGGTGCGCTCCAAACCTTGATGAAAGCGCGAGACCAAGGTCTCATTCAGGCGGTCGGGTTGTCAGGCAAAACAGTGGAAGGTGGACGTCAAGCTCTAGATCAGGGAGCGGATTGTCTGATGATTACACTGAACCCTGAAACTCAAGATAAAAAACCGCTCATCGCTGAAGCCCAGCAATATGGTGCGGGGTTATTGGTTAAGAAAGCCCTCGGAAGCGGCCATCTAACAACATCCATCCCTGAAATTTTTAGAGACTTGTTCGCGCTCCCAAACATCACTTCCGCTATTATTGGCACCATTAATCCTATGCATCTGCGCAATAATTGTCTTGCACTCCCAACAGAGATCCAACTATGAGCCTAGACGCAATCAGAGCCACCTTCCAGGCAAGCATTGATACCAAGCAAACCCTGATCAATGACACCAAACGCTTGGAAGAACTGCTCGAAGTCGCAGGCGTCGCATCATCAACGATTAAAGCAGGCCATAAAATTATGCTCTGCGGTAACGGGGGATCAGCAGCCGACAGCCAGCATATCGCAGCAGAGCTGCTCGGTCGCTTCGAAAAAGAACGTGAGTCGATGGCCGCGATTGCACTCACCACAGATACATCTGCTCTCACAGCCATCGGTAACGATTATGGTTATGACCAAGTGTTCTCGAGACAAGTTGAAGGCCTAGGACAATCCGGTGATTTACTTATCGGTATCTCAACAAGTGGCAATTCAAAGAATGTCGTCAAAGCAATGGAAGTTGCTCAAAGCAAAAGCATTCGCACAGTGGCATTAATTGGTGACAAGCCAGGTGGTGCAATGCAAGCGATTGCAGACTACGTCTTAGCTGCACCATCGACTAATACGGCGCGTATTCAGGAGTGCCACATCCTAATGATGCACACGCTCTGTCAATTGGTTGAGTCAGAATCCCTCTGACGAATCTTTGCGATCAAGTGGCTGGTTGATAGATTAGCCACTTCACCGAGCACTTTGACTTCCCCGCCATAGTCCAACACGTACTCGTAGCCGACCACTTCCTCAATCGATTTGTAGTCACCGCCCTTCACAAGAACATCAGGTCGGACCACATCAATTAATGGAATCGGCGTGTCATCCTCAAATGCGATAACGGCATCCACAGCACCGAGACCTGCGAGTACCTGGAGCCGCCGTTCGATGGTATTCACGGGACGCTCGGGCCCTTTTAAACGAGCCACTGACACATCTGAATTCACAGCAACAATCAAACGGTCGCCAAGAGAAGCTGCTTCTTTTAAATAGGCGACATGACCGGCATGCAGGATATCAAAGCAACCATTGGTCATAACAACCATCTCACCTTTAGCTCGGCATTGTTCAGCCCAAGCAGCTGCATCGTCTGCGCAATCGAAAATGCCATGATTAACCGACAAAGCTCTCTCCAGCTCTCCACCACTGACTGTTGCCGTCCCAAGTTTTGACACAACGAGTCCAGCCGCTCGATTTGCCAAGTCGGCGGATTCAGCCATGCTCATCCCCGAACCAAGCCCTGCAGCAACAGTCGCAATTACAGTGTCACCAGCGCCGGTAACGTCAGCGACTTCACGAGCTGTCGTCGCAAATTGATGCACAGCTCCATCACGCGCAATAAGCGTCATTCCCTGTTCAGAGCGCGTGACCAAGATTGTGTCGATATCCAGTTCATTAATGAGATTCCGGGCTTTTTCAGCCAGCTCCTGATCGTTAGCCCAGGTACCACAAACCGCCTCAAACTCGGCGCAATTCGGCGTCAACAAGGTCGCTCCTCGGTATCTCTCAAAGTTGGTACCCTTCGGATCGACAACCACGGGAATCTTGAACGCACGTGCTTTTTGAATAAGTAAACGAGGCTCTAGGCTGCCTTTTGCATAGTCACTTAAAACAACTGCCGTGATTCCATCGAGAGATATCGACTGAGCAAGCGACTCTGCATGTGATGCATCAAAGGGTGTCTCAAAATCCAGACGAATCATTTGATGTGCTTGGCTTAAAACCCGCAGTTTTGTAATGGTCCTGTGGTCAACGCGTGTTAACAGTGGCATCACATTATGGTTTGTCAGTGTCTGCTCCAATAAATCTGCGTCCAAGTCAAGGCCCACAAGGCCAGCGCAAGTCGCTTGAGCACCCAGTGACGATAAATTCAAAGCAACGTTCGCAGCCCCGCCTGGACGTGCTTCATCGTGAGTGACCCGAACAACTGGAACAGGAGCCTCGGGGGAGATTCGGCCTGCATCGCCATGCCAGTACCGATCAAGCATGACATCTCCAACAACTAAAACTCGCGATGCAGAAAAGATATGTGACACAGAAGATCTCTCTAATGATTCCAAGCTTGTTATAGTACCGAGCTTCACCAATGAACCCAACCGGATTACACATGGGCATTTCTCTCGTTCAGCTGGGACTTAGCTTCATTCGATTCTTAGCAGCACTGCCACCAAGGCTTGGAATGGCTGTCGGTCGCCTGATTGGAACGTTGCTATTCCACATGGCAAAGAATCGGCGTCTTGTCTGTGAACGAAATATTGCTATCTGCTTCCCAGAGTTAGGACCGTCCGAACAACGCAATCTTGTCAAAGCATGCTTTGAGCAAAATGGAATTGGATTAGCGGAGACCGCATGGTCTTGGCATCGACCAATCAATTTTATCAACGACAAAATTCGTTTATCAGGACAGGAGCTTCTCGAACAGGCCAACATAGAGGGTCGAGGCGTTCTGTTACTGTGTCCACACTACAGCATGTTGGACTTGGTCGCCCCGCTCATGTATGCCGTCGCCGGCAGATTTGTGGTTAGTTATCGCCCCAATGACAATCCGATTTTTGATCAAGCTGTGTGTCGTGGACGCGCACGCTATGCCGAATTGGTCGACGTCCGTGCATTACGCGATATCGCTAAACACTTGAAACAAGGCGACTTGGTGTGGTTTGGACCCGATCAAGACATGGGGCCAAAAGGCTCCGTCTTCGCCCCTTTTTTTGGCAGGCCTGCCTGTACCGTGACAACACCATCTCGACTCGCTCGAATGTCTGGCGCAGTCAGCATTTTTCTTGACCTCCACCGCGATGATGATGGTCTCTATCAGGCCTCATTTGTCCCAATGCCCAATGATTACCCGGATGAAGATGAAGTCAAGAATGCGCGCGTACTCAATCAACGCATTGAAGGCGCCCTGAAAAAGCATCCGTCCCAATACATGTGGATGCACAAACGATTTAAGACAAATCCAGACCTTACGCGGCAGACACTGTATCAATCTGACTAACCCATTCCATCACTTCAGATGCACCGAGATCAGACATTTGTCCTGTCGGGCTCTCGAGAATCTGCGACGTCTCAGAAAGAGGTCCCACAAGACCCGGCTTTGTCGGCCCGTACAACGAGAGCATGGGAGTACCCAATGCGTCAGCAACATGCGCGAGACCAGTGTCAACTGAAACCACTGCGCGGGCATTTGAAATCTCAAACGCAACGTCATTCAACGAGGCTTGATTCAAAATCCGTATCGGCAATCCCTCGGTAATCGCTGACACTGCTTCAAATTCAACATCACTACCAACTGGCAGGACAATGTCAGAAAACTGTGGAAGTGCATCCTCGATGACGGCTTTCCATCCATCAATTGTCCAACACTTGGCCTGCCGACTCGTCTGAGTCACCAGCACCAGACAATCTGTGGGCTCGTGTGGTCGACTGAGGTCAATTGACGCGTATGGATTCGTCTCTGGAAGGGTGTAACCGAGCGAACGAGCGAAAAGTTCACGCGTCCTCGATATGGCATGTTTTGAGCGAGCCACGCGATGCTTCACATCATAAACACTCGCTGCCAAACTTTCTTTTGCTGACCGACGATCAAATCCATGTTTTAGCCCATCGGTAAAACGGGTAATTAAAAATGCGCTCTTCAGTAACCCTTGAGCATCAATCACGGCATCGTATCGCTGCGCACCGAGGACTTGTTTGTGTGCAGCGAAATCATTCGAGAACAGCAGGCGGTGCAGCCTTCCTTTCCAGCGTCTTAATGGAATCGCCAGAACGTCTCCCACAGACGGATGCCAGTGTGGAATTTCCGCAAAGGCCGGCTCACACACCCAATCAAATCGAATGTTGCCGAGTGCTTGTGTTGCGTCCGTAAGTGCTGGTAATGTGTGAACTAAGTCGCCCATGGAGGATGTTTTCACCACCAAAACACGCATTAGGCAATCCGCTGAATTTGTTGCGATAACGCGTCGAATACCTCATCAACCGAGAGCTCAGACAAACATGCCTGATGCTTTAAGGGACACTCTCTTTCGAAGCACGGATGGCAGGGTACAGGATGCGTCAACGTCACTGCCGTCTCACTAAGGGGCGGCGTATGCGCTGGTGAAGACGGTCCAAACAATGCAACTAATGGACGACCTGTAGCTGCAGCCACGTGCATCAAGCCCGAATCATTTGTCACAACAGCTTTTGATAACCCGATGATGTCAACCGCCTCAGGGATCGATGTCAAACCTGCGAAATTGACCATTCTTTTTCGTTTTGATTCCTCAATTTGGTCGATTAATCGCCGCATATCGTCTGCATCATTAGGCGAGCCCAACAAGGCAATCTGGTACCCATCATCAATTAAGCGTGTCACCAGATCGGAAAAATAATCAATAGGCCATTGTTTCGCAGGTCCAAACTCGGCTCCAGGACAAATAGCAACTAGCCGAGAGCGGTCCAGTCCATGCACTGTCACCAGACGATTCTGTGAAGTTTGGTCTGTGGTCAAACGTGGAAATAGGGGAGCTTCAGGTAATTGATTGGCTGACAGCGCAAGATTCGCCGGAAATCCAAGTGCCATATACCTATCAATCATTCGCGGAAATCGAGCCTCGTGTAGAATTCGTAGATCGGTCAGTAACTTGTATCGATACTCACCTCGCCATCCTATTCGGCGAGGAATACCGGCCATCGCTGGAATCAGTGCCGATTTGAAGGAATTAGGAAGAATGAACGACCGATGATAGCGAGAAAAGCGAAGCTTTCGAGCGAATGCCCACCGTTCCTTTAACTTCAGCTCACCATGATCGAACGGAAGCTCGATGACCTGATCAACTTCAGGCATTCTCCGAGCGACCTCCAAGCTCCAACGGGGTGCAAGCATATGAATCGGGTCATCTGGCCTCTTGGACTTCAAAAATGAAATCAACCCATGCGCCATGATCATGTCGCCGACCCAATTCGGGCCAACCACTAAGGTTGGCATCGCTCATTCCTTAACGAGTGTGACCCACTCGCTGAACTTTTCATTCCGGCCGTGGACGACATCGAAATAATCTGACTGTAGTGTTTCTGTTATTGGTCCTCGAGACCCCGCGCCGATCGGCCGCGAATCAAGCTCTCGAATCGGAGTCACCTCGGCTGCGGTCCCCGTAAAAAAAGCCTCGTCTGCGATCAAAACTTCATCACGCGTAATCCGTTTTTCAACAACATCAAGACCGTGGTCTTTAGCGAGAGTGAAGATGGTTTTACGCGTTATCCCGTCCAAACAGCTGGTTAGCTCAGGGGTATAAATAACTCCATCACGAACGATAAAGAAATTCTCACCGGATCCCTCAGCAACATAACCTTCTGGATCCAACAACAATGCCTCATCTGCACCACCAGTAAGCGCCTCTTGCAATGCAAGCATCGAATTCATGTAGTTCCCATTCGCTTTTGCCTTTGTCATCGTGATATTCACATGATGGCGCATGTAGCTCGAAGTCCGGACCTTTATCCCACGCTTCAGATTCTCTTCACCCATGTACGAGCCCCACGCCCAAGCAGCGACGATCACGTGAGTCTTGAGTAAATCTGCTCGTAATCCCATTCCTTCAGAGCCATAGAAAACCATTGGTCTCAAATAAGCATGTTCCAAATCGTTTGAGGCAACAGCTGCCTTCTGCGCCGCATCAATTTCCTCCATCGAATACGGAATATTCATCCCGAGAATTTTCGCTGAATCAAAGAGTCGTCGGGTGTGGTCGTGCAAACGGAAGATTGCCGCACCCCCAACTGTTTGATAGGCACGGACTCCCTCGAAACACCCAAGGCCATAATGCAAAGTGTGTGTGAGGACGTGTGTCTGGCAATCCCGCCATGGCTTGAGTTCGCCATCAAACCAAATTAATCCATCGCGATCAGCAAAGTTCGGCTGCATTTTTACTTCCAATCAATTCAAGAAGACATCCACTGCGCCCACAAAGCCTCAACCAACTGCCGTTCGTTCTCAACCTCTGCAAATTCAGTACGGCCTTTGCGACCGGCTAAGATTGCCTCATGGTTCAACGTCCGATAGCGGATATAAGCTGTTTTCAGCGCATCTGCATCTGCTGTCGAAATACACCCTGACTCCGAAAGTCCGTCGAGCTGTCGGATATTATCCGTATAGGTCGCAAGCTCTGGATGTTTTTCCGCATGTGCTAGAACCTGATATTGCACCATAAATTCGATATCAACGATACCTCCCCGATCGTGCTTTAAATCAAAACCAGCATCACCCACTTTGCTAACAAGTCGCGCACGCATTTTTTTCCGCATGTTAACAACATCTTTTAACAATTCAGCTGGCTCGCGAGCATTTCGTAAAATTTTGATACGAAGTGTCTCTAATTTTTTATTCAAGAATGGATCTCCGGCAACCGGTCGCGCTCTGACAAACGCTTGTAATTCCCAGGTCCAAGCAGACTCATCGAGATATTTCTTTAGCGCATCAAGGCCGACAACCATCAAGCCAGAGCGACCAGATGGTCTGAGTCGCATATCGATTTCATATAAGCGCCCAAATCGTGTATTCGTCTCGATCAGCGCAATGACACGACGCACGACACGATTAACGAAAAGACCACCCTCAATTACGACATCGCCGTCTGTCATCTGATCGGGATCGATGCCATGGACAAAAACCAGATCAAGGTCTGAGCCATAGCTCATTTCCAAGCCACCTAATTTGCCGTACCCAAGAACCGACAAACCGAGCCAATTGTCACCTTCACTTTCATTGACCGCCGGATGACCATGCTTATTGGCAACTTCCCGGTATGCGTAATGTAGCACTTCGGAAACCACTGCCTCAGCAATCCAGGTCAATTGATCGGATACGCCCATTAATGGAATCTCACCGCGGATCTCAAATACTGCCACTCGGAATGCAAGACCGCGAGCGAACTGGACGAGCACTTCGGTCAAGCGTTCAGAGTCATCTGGATCGACTCTTTGCAGGCGCATTGATAATTCCTGACCAATTGCCTCGCGTGACATCTGGGCGTCACTCGCTTCAAGCGTAAGCAGCTCATCCAACAGCGCAGGCATCTCAACCAGACGCTCAGTGACCCAGGATGATCGATCCAAAATATCGAGCATGTGAGCACGTGTTGCTGGATTCTCGGATAACAGGGATAGATACACGCTTCGTCGGGTGCAGGTCGAGATGAATCGAAGCATCCGTTCTGTCACTTCAATCGGATAAGGATTTAATTCGGGTCCTAGTTGATCTAAAAGTGTTGTCAGTCGAGTGCGCGCAATCGGCTCGAGGCGATCGCACAACGGATCATCAAGGAATGCATCCAAACACTCTTGGACCTCGTCTTTGATCGAAGCCTCAGCCATCGCTTGTGACTCCTCGACCCGCAAAAAAGAGATAAATGCCTCATGAACTCGATCCGTAACCTCTCGACGTTTCCGTTCAAAGCTGTCGGCTGACTCAAAGCCCATCACAGCAGCCAAAGGCCCACAATCACTTGGTAATTCCTGTGTCTGCTTGTCATTTTCAGCTTGAATCAGATGTTCGACGTAACGAAGCCACAAATAGTCTTGTTTGAGTTGCAAGCCATCATTCTCGCTAATGATGGCCTCTGTAATCAGAGTCGATAGGGCATCGAGAAATCCAGTGACTTGCAAACTCGGTATCTGGCCTCCGCGCAATAACTGCATTGCTTGAACAACAAATTCGATTTCACGGATGCCACCGCGGCCAACTTTGACATTCTTATAGCGGCCATGACGACGCACTTCTGCCTCAATTTTCGATTTAAGGTCGCGAATTGATTCAAATACCCCAAAATCGAGGTATTTCCGATACAAAAATGGCTTGAGCGATCTTAAAAGCGTATGACCTAGGTCCAAATCACCAGCGACGGGGCGAGCTTTGAGAAGCGCAAATCGTTCCCATTCCCGACCATGCGCTTCGTAGTAGTCTTCACAAGCAACGAATGGGATCGCAAGCTGGCCCGCGGAGCCCCAAGGTCTCAGACGTTGATCGACCCGTTCGACAAATCCATGAACGGTCAGTTCATCGAGCGATTTTGTCAATTGTTGAGTCAGACGAGTGAAGTAATTGCCATGATCCCTGACGCGTGGACCGGATGTTTCGCCGTCCTCTGCAAATACGCAAATAATGTCGATGTCAGACGATAAATTCAGTTCTCGTCCACCTAGCTTACCCAAACCCAAAATGGTAAACGCGGGATTTGATGGCACACCGAAGGCCTGTTCAAGGATTACTTGGTGATGGAGATAACTGGCATCCAAGGCAGCCTCAGCCATTTGAGTTGTTACTCGGACTGTATCCTCAAATGAGTCAGCTCTATTCAATAATCGATGAATCAGGCCCGCTTGCATTTGATTTCTCAATAATCGAGCTTCGCGATAGAAGTCGCGAGGGCTGACTGTAACCAGCTGTTGCCAGGAGGTCTTTATTTCAGAGACCGTTGGTGGCGTTGCGCCGGAATCTCTCAACCACGCTTGTTCAGGATCAAACTTCGCAACCCAACGTTTTAAAAACTGTGAGTACTCAACTGGCTGCATTCGTTGACTCCAACGATTGCACGATCATCCAGCGGGCAAGTCCTTTTGGAAGATCCCCACGTTTTAAGCCATCGTAGTAGCGAGCAATTGCCTCGTGATCATCTACTGCTTGCAATGCCCGAATCGCTTCATCTGGGGCAGGGCCAGATAACGGATCCAATGCACGACTCAACCGATGGAGCCAATGCTCTTTAGTAGTGGGGGTCGGGTCGTCCATCGGGTCCGAGTTCTGAATCAATCGATCACCTCGCTCTGCTTTTGAGATAACACCCATAAAGGCGGGTAAGCGCTCAGATACCTCACAGCCAAGTGATATTAATTGCTCGACGTCACCTGAGAGTAGTTCAAGCTCCAACTCCGACACTTGAGACTCACGACTGTCAACTTGTACAGAGCCAAGATCCAGAGATATCATGACACTAAAATAATCTTCTTTAACATGCCAGGTCGTACGCTCAAAGGCATTCTGAAATACAACTTCAAGTGACCGATCCTGTATCACCGGAACAACTGACACCGGAAGATCCAAACTCTCAAGATGGGCATAATCCAGCGAAGAAGTGTCGATTGGAAAATTCCACTCACGCCGTTGCGATAAACCTCCTTCGTCAGGCTCTCTGATTTTCACGGTCATTTCATGAGATCCATCCACAGAGCGAGTGCGAATCGCGACACCGGCCCCGTATAGTAGTCCTTTATAATCAAAGTAGACGTTTTGTAGCATATCTGTCTGCCTTGGAATCACTCGGCCCAGAACGGAATACAACGCATCACATACCCTCGACGGGCCGCAATCTCGCAATCCCAATTTGAGCTCAAGTTCAATCGTGTCTGGAGTTGATGCTCGATTCATCGCACAATTCCCCTGGAGAAGAGGAGTTTAACCATTCAAACACAGCCCTTAGTCGCATGGCTTCGTGAAGCCGGACCTTACATTGAGCAATTCAGGGGCAAAACCTTTGTCGTTTTGCTATCAGACTCCGACCAGACCGAAGCCACCATGAGTAGTTTGGTAGAAGATTTAGTCCTGCTCAACGCATTGGGCGTTCACCTCGTTCTCATACAGAGTACACGGCATGCCATCGACTCGTACATTAGTGAACAAGAACTACAGTGTGCCTATCATGGCCATCGTCGCATCACAGATCAGGCACTTCTCAAACGCATCGTCGAATTAGTTAGTCAAATCCGACAGACATTCCGTGGTTTGTTTATGCGTGCTCAACAAAGGAACCACGGCCAATCTTCATTGGTCTCAGGCAATTTTATTTCAGCAAAACCCTTGGGTATTCATAAAGGTGTGAACCATCAACTCACAGGATCGATTCGGCGAATTGACGCTTCAGGAATTCGTCGTCAATTAGAGATCGGATCAGTTGTCTATCTGGATCATCTCTCTCACTCACCAGCAGGCGAACTCTATAATCTTGCAAGTGAAGAGGTTGCAGCGGAAACAGCTATCGCCTTGAATGCCGATAAACTGATTCTGATGGGTATCACGCCACACTGTGTTGATGCACACAATGAGCGGATCTCTGAACTAGCGCTTGCACTAGTCGGCGCGACGCGCGCGCATCAAAACGAAGAAATGCAGCGCAGACTTGACGCCGCTGAGCTCGCCATCCGAGGAGGAGTGAGCCGTTGTCATATGCTTGGTGCAGGAATCGACGGTGCAATACTAACGGAGCTTATGACAACTGATGGAAACGGCACCCTGATCGCATCACAGCCTGCGGCACCTGTCCGACAAGCATGCGTTGATGACCTGCCTGGGTTGATTCACTTACTGGCCCCGATGGAAGAACGAGGAGCCTTGGTGCAGAGATCTCGAGATATCCTGGAGGCAGAGATCGATCGCTTCTATGTGATTGAGCAAGATGGTCGCATCCTCGGATGTGCGGCACTCTATCCGCTCGATCAACAAAGCGCGGAACTAGCTGCCTTGGCGGTTGACTACGCTATATCCGAACAACAAATCGGCACTAAATTGTTGGAGCATGTTGAAGAACAAGCACGTATGCTCTCAATCAAACATCTTTTTATATTAACAACACAGGCAAGCGACTGGTTCAAAGAGCGCGGCTTTTTGATGTCATCGATTGAAGCTTTACCCGAAAATCGACAGGCTTTGTATAATTTTCAGCGAAATTCGCTGATTCTGAAAAAAGAACTATAGGACCCGCTATGACCGACAAACGTCGCCCTTATTCGTCCGTTATTGTTGATGGACTAGCACAAACTCCTTCGCGCGCCATGTTACGCGCCGTGGGCTTTGGTGATGACGATTTCAAGAAGCCACAAATCGGTATCGCTAGCACATGGAGCATGGTGACTCCTTGCAATATGCACATCAACGAACTTGCTGATCATGCAGAAGCCGGCGCCAATGCGGCCGGTGCAAAGGCTGTCGTCTTCAATACCATCACAGTCAGCGATGGTATCAGCATGGGAACCCCCGGCATGCGTTACTCACTTGTTAGCCGCGAAGTGATCTGTGATTCGATCGAAACTGTTGTTGCCGGCCAGGGATTCGACGGTGTCGTCACAATCGGTGGTTGTGACAAAAATATGCCTGCTTGCGTAATGGCAATGCTTCGACTGAACCGTCCTTCGGTATTTGTTTATGGTGGAACCATTAAGCCAGGCGAGGAGCGTCGAGATATTGTGTCGGTCTTCGAGGCTGTCGGTCAACGCGCAGCTGGAACGATTGATGACTCACAGGTAATTGCTGTGGAAAAAACAGCCATCCCAGGACCTGGCTCTTGCGGGGGGATGTACACAGCAAACACGATGGCAAGCGCAATTGAAGCGCTCGGTTTATCACTGCCAAACTCATCCGCTCAAGAAGCGGTCTCACGGGACAAAAAAGACGACTGTGAACGAGCAGGCGCGGCTGTTATGCAAATGATTGAGATGGATCTCAAACCATCGGATATTGTCAGTAAAAAGTCACTCGAAAATGCCATTACCGTCATCATTGCGCTGGGTGGTTCGACCAATGCAGTTCTTCACATCCTCGGAATGGCACAATGCGCCGGAATCAACGTGACTTTAGACGACTTTACAATAATCGGCGAACGGGTCCCCGTTTTGGCAGACGTTAAGCCGTCCGGTAAATATTTGATGAGTGAGCTCATTGAGATTGGTGGTATTCAGCCATTAATGAAGATGTTACTCGATCGTGGCTTATTACACGGTGATGTCATGACGTGTACAGGCCAAACAATGGCGGAAAACCTTGCCAATGTGCAGCCATACCCTGAATCACAAGACATTGTTCGCGCATTCGAAAACCCAGTGAAAAAAGACAGTCATCTTCGAATTCTTTATGGCAATCTGGCGCCCGAGGGCGCGGTTGCAAAGATTTCTGGTAAGGAAGGACTCTCTTTCACAGGGACTGCGCGATGCTTCAATTCAGAAGAAGAGGCGCTTCAAGCCATCCTCGATGGAAAGATTGAGAAAGGCTCGGTCATCGTGATTCGTTATGAAGGCCCGAAAGGTGGACCAGGTATGCGGGAAATGCTCTCCCCGACCAGTGCTATTATGGGCGCCGGCCTTGGCAAAGACGTTGCATTAATCACTGATGGTCGTTTCTCCGGTGGTTCTCATGGTTTTGTGATTGGCCATGTGACTCCAGAAGCTGCAGTTGGTGGTCCTATTGGACTTCTCGAAGACGGAGATACAATTACAATCGACGCTGAAACAAACGCTCTCATCGTTGATATTCATGATTCAGAGTTCGCTCGTCGGAAAGCAGCATGGACTATGGAAAAGGAAACACCAAACCGCGGCGTTCTTGCAAAGTATGCTCGCTTGGTGTCTTCCGCGAGTCTCGGAGCAGTAACTGATGGCGACTAATTAACGACAGATGCGGTCCCAGACCTCATGACTGTGGGCTGGTGACGCATCATCGCCAGCATGGTCTTCAAATGAAGTTCGCGTAAACTTTTCCCGATCAGGTGCCTCAAAAAATGCGTCCCCATCGGGTGACGCATGTACCTGAGTCACATACATCCGATCGACTTGATCAAACGCTTCACAGTATACGGTGGCTCCACCAATCACCATCACCTCATCGACGCCATCAAGGTCAGCCTGTGCTTTTGCCAGCTTTAATGCATCCGCCAAACTTCCAACAACCCGAACCCCTGGTGCCGACCAATCCGAATTGCGCGTGATCACGACGTTAGTTCGTCCAGGAAGTGGGCGCCCGATCGATTCAAAGGTTTTCCGGCCCATCACAACGGGTTTCCCCATTGTGACTTGCTTGAAGTACTTCAAATCGGACGGCAGGTGCCATGGAAGTTGGTTATCAACGCCAATGATGCCGTTATCGGCGCGTGCGACAATCAATGCTGTCCGTATCATATAGCCACCGGTGCTTTGATATGAGGATGTGGTTTATATCCATCAATCACAATATCCTCTTCGCGATAATCCAGAATCGAATCAGGTGTTCGTACTAAAGTTACTGTGGGTAGTAGTCGAGGTTCGCGAGAGAGCTGTTCACGCGCTTGGTCAATATGATTATGATACAAATGCACATCGCCACCGGTCCAAATGAAATCACCCAAACCTAAGCCACATTGGTCAGCAACCAGCTGTGTCAATAATGCGTAGCTCGCGATATTAAAAGGTACCCCGAGAAACACATCAGCAGAACGCTGATACAACTGACACGACAGTTGATGGTTAGCGACGTAAAACTGAAAGAGAGTATGACAGGGAGCGAGCGCCATCCGTCCCGCGCGCACATTGTCTTGCGGCGATTGGCTTTCATCAGGCAATAGGGACGGATTCCATGCAGAGACCAAGAGACGTCTGGAGTTTGGCCGGACTTTAATCGATTCAACCACCTTGGTCAGCTGATCAATCGTACGTCCATCAGGAGTTGGCCAAGAACGCCACTGTGCCCCGTATAAAGGACCTAAATCACCGTCCTCTGTCGCCCACTCATCCCAGATCGACACACCATGATCACGAAGATACTGCGTGTTGGTATCACCCTGCATGAACCACAGAAGCTCATGGATCACAGACTTCAAATGGACCTTCTTGGTTGTCACTAGGGGGAACCCCGCATTCAGATCAAATCGCATCTGATGACCGAAACGACTCAAAGTCCCTGTGCCTGTTCGGTCACCCTTTGCGGTGCCTTCATCCAATAAAAGTTGGAGTAAATCAAGATATGCGCGCACTCGGCGACTCCTTCCATATGAACAATAACCACACACCGATCGCGATCATGGGAACTGACAGCAATTGACCCATCGTCATCCAATTCAGTGCAATAAATCCGAGATGTGAGTCCGGCTCACGGACAAACTCCACCATAAAACGAAATACGCCATAACCCAACAAGAAAAGACCTGTCACTTGGCCGCATCTCCGCGGCTTGGACGAAAATAGCCACAACACCACGAAAAGTAAGACACCCTCGAGTGCAAACTGATACAGCTGACTCGGATGACGTGCCAGCTCATCTGCTTTTGAAAAAACCATTGCCCAGGGTAAATCCGTTGGTCGACCCCACAACTCGCCACCGATAAAATTACCTAGTCGACCAAGGCCCAAGCCAATCGGAATGAGAGGCGCTAATGCGTCACCGAGAGCGAGTGGTGCGACCTGATGCTTTCGAGCAAAAATCCAGGTAAGCGCGATTACGCCAACCAACCCACCGTGAAAAGCCATGCCGCCTTCCCAAACATAGAGTAAAGATAGCGGATTATCGAGCAGACGATCTGGCTGATAAAAGATCATATAGCCCGCACGTCCGCCGATGATCACACCAAGAGCGATCCAGCTTAAAAAATCAGACATCTGTGCTCGATTGATTGGAAAAAATCCACGATCAATCCGATAGATCGCAAGCCCATACCCGCCCAAAAAACCGAAAACATACATCAGCCCATACCAATGGATCTGAATGAAACCCAGGTCGAGGGCAACTGGGTTAATCATCCAATCACTCATCCTAGGGACCTCCAAATCAAGCGGGCTGACAATACAGTAAGAAAAGTTGCAAACAGTCGTTGAAGCAGCTTTTGATCAAGAGAATGGGCAAGCCGAGCCCCTAAGCGAGCGGACAAAGTGGATGTTGCAATAATTCCAATTAGTGCCGGCATATACACGTAGCCAAATGCCCAATCAGGCGTTCCTGGATGGTCGAGACCAACAACGATAAATGAAATAGCGCCGGCAAATGCTGTCGGAATACGGATTGCTGAAGCTGTCCCGATCGCGTCGCATACCGGCGTTCCATAGGATGTCATAAACGGTACCATCAAAGCACCGCCAGCAATACCCATCATTGAACTGATCCATCCCGAGAATGTTCCGACGAAAGCGAAGACTGGAATCGATGGCATCCGAATTGTTCCACCGTTGGAATGAATCAGATTGTCGATAAACAACTGAAAAGACATCATCAACAAAAATGCACCACGTATCACAATCAGAATTTGTCCAGGCAACTGATCAGCCGTCTACGCACCGATCACGCCACCAACGATCAGGACAGGCCCCATACAAATGACCCCGGCTACATCACTGCGCTTTTTTTGTGATGCGCGACGGTCGAACTTAATCTAGTGAATCCAAGACACGCAAGGCTTGTTCCGATGGCCAAATGTGCTAGAACGTCACGATTCATATCTATCAATTCAAAGCCCAAAAGCAATATGGGCACAAAGATCATCCCACCGCCAATACCAAATAGACCGGCCAGAATACCTACGACAAGACCAAAGGGCCGGCATAGGAAAATTTCCGTCACGCAAGTCCCGCTTCGAGTAATTCGCGCAAATTTGGTGGCACCAACAGATGCAAGTGCTTATCAATGAATGCCTGAGCGACGATCTGGAGAACTTGGATGCCAGATTCTCGGGTTAACGCCTCCTCAGCAAGCATTCGACATTCCGCAGAACTGAACTCACTTAACGCACGTTTCACCTGAGCCAACGCGGCAGACGACATGGATAACTCATTAAACCCAAGACCAACCAATAAAACTGCGGCCAAAGGGTCTCCGGCCATCTCACCGCATAAAGCAACCGGAATTTTCGCTTGGATACCCGCCTTAGATGTCATCTCAAGCGCGCGCAAGACGGCTGGATGAAATCCATCAAACATATCGGCAACACGAGCATTTGTTCGATCGACAGCCAACAGGTACTGGGTTAAATCATTTGAACCCACCGAGAGAAAATCGGCCTCTTGAGCCAACTCAGAAGCAATATAAACAGCACTTGGAACTTCAATCATGACACCAACTTGTGGAGCCACAACGGCGTAACCTTCAGCGGTTAATTCCCGAACGACGCGTTGGATGAGCGCCTTCGATGCCCGCAACTCCTCAAGGGTAGTAATCATTGGTAATAAAATACGCAGGTTACCAAATACTGAATTCGCACGCAGCATGGCGCGTATCTGGGTCAGAAAAATTTCGGGGTGGTCAAGGGTGACACGAATACCGCGCCACCCCAAAAAAGGGTTTTCCTCTTCGATCGAAAAATAAGGAAGGCTTTTATCACCACCAATATCGAGTGTCCTCATTACGACTGGTGCTGGGGAATAAGTCGCAAGTTCAGCTCGATATTCACTTTCTTGCTCATCCTCTGTTGGGAATCGAGATCGCGCTAGAAAAATAAATTCGGTCCGATAAAGTCCAACACCATCAATCCAGCTTCGCTGTCTCTCTGATAATTCACCAAACGGACCGGCATTAAACATAAGATGAACATGCTGGCCATCTGACGTCGCCGCAATCCCAGATGCAATCTGCTCGAGATCCATTTCAAGACTTGCAGCGTCATCGAGCGCTCTCTGATATTCAGACAGCACATGCTCAGACGGTTCCACAATCACTTCTCCGCGCCAGCCATCGACAATCAAATGAGCCCCTGAGATGTCACCGAGAGGTAAATCCACAGCCCCCATGACTGCAGGAATCCCTAAACTTCGAGCCAAAATAGCCACGTGCGAATTGGCAGAGCCCTTCACAGAAACGATCGCCTTAAGCGAACGCGTTTGGACCTCCCCAAGCATGACAGGCGTCACATCCTCAGCCACTAAAATAACGTCATCCGGATAATCAACCGACTCCGATTGCTCGTGCAGTAACTTTGCTAAAATACGTCGTCCTAAATCCAACAAGTCCGTTGCCCGCTCTTTGAGATACGAATCATCCATCGCCTCAAATCGTGCAACCAGATCCGATACAACGTATTTGAGGGCCGTGGGGGCGGTTTCCCCTGACCGAATGCGCTGACAGACCTCACCACTTAACGTGTGGTCCTCTAACATCCTTAAATAAGTATCAAATAATGCTGTCTCTTTACGCGCTAAATGCTCAGACAATGAATCGCTAATCTGGCGAAGCTCTGCTTTGACCTCACCCAATGCTGCTTGGAACTCCTCGAATTCGTGGTCAGGGTTGTCAGTCTTCGCATCCTTGACTCGCCGTAGATTAGCAGGTGGCTGACGCACAAATGCAGTCCCAGTGGTCACGCCTGAAACACCAGCAACCCCCTTAAAATGAACGTCGATCGGCTGTTCGCCATCAATATTACTGAGATGCAGTCGGCCAGAAACCTTCGCATGCGCGATCAGTGCTGAGATCTGTGCTGCGACGGTAACTAGCAGTGCCTCTTCATCATCACTAAATTTCCGCTGCGTTGTTTGCTGTACAACCAACACACCAAGAATTTCACGCTGATGGACAATTGGAACACCTAGAAACGATTGAAAAATCTCTTCACCGGTTTCTTGCAAAAAACGAAACGCCGGGTGATTCGGGGCATCATCAAGATTGACTAATTCACCACGACTGCCGACTGTACCGACAAGGCCCTCTGTCTTTGCAAGGCTCGCACTTCTCACTGACTCCGGGTTTAAGCCGTCCGTCGCCATTAAAAGCCAACGGTCTGTGGATTCATCGAGCAAATACACTGAGCAGACACCGGTCTGCATTGTCTGCTTAATTCGTGTCACGATAATTGTGAGCGCCTCATCCAGAGTCGCGGCATCGGTCACCGCCTGAACAAGACGTCGAAGAATATCTAGCATGCCATCGGACCGAACCAACGTAATGCGGGTGCGAGCTCAGTCATTGCCCGACGATATACGTCCCTCTTAAACGGAATAACCTGGCCCAGCGGATACCAATAGCTGACCCATTGATAGGCATCGAATTCCGGATGATCTGTCGCATCAAGATTCGGCTGAATAAACGCGTCATTCAGTGCCAGCAAATACCAACGTTGCTTTTGCCCGACGCAAGTTTTTTTGCCGCTGGGCCGAATTAGGGACTTTGGTAGCCGATAACGAAGCCAGCCTGCGGTTTGCCCCAACACAAACACATGATTACTCGAGATACCCAGCTCCTCATGAAGCTCTCGGTACATGGTCTCTTCAGAGGTTTCGCCAGCCTTCATGCCACCTTGGGGAAATTGCCATGCATCCTCTCCACGTCGTTTCGCCCATAGAACAGAGCCGGTCGGGTGCGCGAGGATAATTCCCACGTTAAGCCGAAAACCGTCCTGATCAATCATGACTTGAAACTCCCTAAAAACCCTCGCATTCTTTCAACTTTTCATAAATCACTCAAATTAAACAAGATAAATTCTATGCAACTTGCCATTTTCGACCTAGACCACACGTTACTTCCATTCGACAGTGACAAGGGCTGGAATCAATTTCTGATCGACGTTGGGGCAGTCGACGAGGCCTATTATCACGAAAACAATGAACGGTTCTATCAAGACTACCTCGATGAATGCCTCGACATCCGTGCCTACCAACGGTTCGCATGTGAGGTTCTGCAAAATTACCCAATTGACCAAGTGACTGCTTGGAGATATCAGTACGTTCAAGAAATAGTTCGGCCGCAACTACAGATCAAGGCTCTCGACTGCATCCGAGCTTATAAGATTGACGGTTTTCACACACTGATAATCTCAGCGACAAATACGTTTATCATCGACCCGATCGCCAGTTTGCATGGTGTAGATGGTTACTTAGGATGCGAGTTTGAAATTGTTGAAGGCAAATATAC
Organism: uncultured Litorivicinus sp.; assembly: GCA_902541775.1. Lineage (GTDB taxonomy): Bacteria > Pseudomonadota > Gammaproteobacteria > Pseudomonadales > Litorivicinaceae > HIMB30. Next base: position 33,956 of record CACBSE010000002.1, read on the forward strand.
CGGCGAATTGACAGGGATTCCGACTTATAAAGAGGGCAAAATCCTTGCCTTAGACGCTTGGCTTGAGTCGCAGAACGCGAATGCATCGACCATTCATTTCTATTCAGACTCAATTAACGATCAGCCACTACTTGAGCGAGCTGATCAAGCATTTGTCGTTGATCCAGACCCGTCCTTGGCGCACCTTGCCAGGAATAGAGGATGGCCAGTGGTAAAATTTTCAAACTAGGTGGGGTCTCTCATGAAACGGGTCGGTTATTTCACTCATTCAGATTGCATGAGTCACAATATGGGACATATGCATCCAGAAAGCCCGATGCGATTGGATGCGATCAATGCTCGACTTCAAGCCCAGGGACTGATGCTCGATCTGGCACAATTCGATGCTAAATCGGCCAATCTCGACCTCATCGAAAGAGCACACCCACGTCAATACGTGCATGACATCAAGCAAACTGGGCTTGATGTCACGGACGGTGATTTAATTCCACTCGATAGCGACACATCAATGGGTCCAGGATCACTGCAAGCGGCACTGCTAGCGGCCGGTGCGGGATGTCAGGCGGTCGATTATGTGTTGGCTGGTGAGATACAGCGTGCTTTTTGTGCAACCCGGCCCCCAGGGCATCATGCTGAAAAATCGTTAGCCATGGGCTTTTGTTTCTTTAATAACGTGGCGATCGCAGCATTGCATGCCATCGACCAGCATGGCTTGGAGCGAGTTGCCATCATTGATTTTGATGTCCATCACGGTAACGGAACGGTTGATATATTCGAAAATGACGAACGAGGAATGGTGTGCTCTTCCTTCCAACACCCATTTTATCCGCACCGACACTTTGATACCTCAGGCGATCATTTGGTTTTAACACCAATTCGTGCCGGAGCTTCTGGATCAGAATTTCGGAACAAAATCGAACATGATTTCTTTCCCGCATTGGATCAATTCAAACCCGAACTGATCCTGATATCGGCCGGCTTCGATGCACATACAAAGGATCCATTAGGTGAGCTCAATTTAGTGGAAGACGATTATCGCTGGATAACGGCACTGATTAGCGATATTTCAAAACGTCATAGTCAATCACGTATCGTATCTATCCTCGAAGGTGGGTATCATCTCGAATCGTTGAGCCACAGTGTGTGTGCCCACATCGAGACATTGCTTCATGGCTAACTTATCTGACTATCAACAAGTATTGACACCAAATTATGGTCTGCCTCCCACAATTATTGTTAAGGGACAGGGCTGTGAGCTGTTTGGACAAACAGGTGAACGATATCTAGATCTTGCTGGTGGTATTGCTGTCAGTGCACTGGGCCATTGCCACCCCGATGTCGTAGAAGCACTGACCCAACAAGCTAATAAGGTATGGCATCTCTCAAACGTATTGGCGAACGAGCCTGCGATCGAGCTCGCTAAAGCTCTGGTGGCATGCACATTTGCTGATCGGGTTTTTTTCTGTAATTCCGGCGCCGAGGCCAACGAAGCAGCAATAAAGGCGGCAAGAAAAACTGCATTCGACCTCCATGGCCCGGAAAAACATGAAATCATCGCTTTCGATAATGCATTTCATGGGCGCACGATTGGAACCATCACTGCCGGAGGTCAACCCAAGTATCGGGTTGGATTTGGGCCTATGCCGGCAGGTTTTAAACATCTTCCTTTCAATGATTGCAATGTGCTGAACGCTCAAATTTCAGAGAAGACGTGTGCCGTTATGGTTGAGCCGATTCAAGGAGAGGGTGGCGTCCGTCCAATTTGCCCAACGTTTTTCGAAAAAATTCGTGCCGCCTGCGACCATGTTGGTGCCGCATTAATCGTTGATGAGGTACAGACAGGCATGGGGCGGACGGGCAAGCTATTCGCCTATCAACACAGCGACATAATCCCAGATATTCTAACAAGTGCGAAGAGTCTGGGTTGTGGTTTTCCAATCGGCGCGATGCTCTGTCAGGAATGGATTTCGGAGCATCTTATTGCTGGCACCCATGGAAGTACATATGGCGGAAACCCACTGGCAACGGCAGTCGCGGCCCGAGCACTCGAAATTATTAATACACCTGAGCTTCTGAGTCATGTCGTGGCCCGCGGGCAACAATTCATCGAGGGGCTAAATCAACTGAATGAAAAATATGGCCTGTTTCAGACGATCCGAGGAAAAGGACTTCTGATCGGTGCTGTTTTAAAAGATGAATACGATGGACGGGCTGGCGAACTTTCGGCCCTTACTATGCAAGAAGGTCTAATGACTCTTGTTGCAGGACCGCGTGTGCACCGATTTGCCCCGCCTTTAATCATTTCGAAAGTTGAAATTGATGAAGCATTAGATCAGCTTGACCGTGCATATGCTCAGTTTAATAAACAGGCTTAACTCAAACGAATACGCTACACTGGACGACATGAAAATATCTCTAGTCAACCCGCGGCTATTGCTGGCAGCATTCGCTCTCTCGATTTCCCATGCGTCAATTGCACTCGATATTGCTGGACTGAAAATCGGGGACACTGTGGATGACTTCCAGAGCTTGGAAAGTCCTGCAAAAGAGTTTTTAACAGTTACTCATGATCCGGACGGCAACATTGTTCGCATTTTTTATCGCCAAGAGGGCCTACCGAATGATGAAAAAACGCAAGCCAAACTGGTCAACCGTATTTGTAACAAGTATGGACGTGTCACGCCTTGCTACTCAGCACTCTCCGAAATCGAATCTGACGATAAAAGGTTTTTGCGATTCTTCCATCTGTATCGCGATGACAACGAAACTCAAGAACTGCGTGCGCGCATTCGTCGTACAAAAGCGTTTAGTTTAACTCCAGATTTGACTGTTGAAATAGATTTGATGGATTCAGCCTATGCGAAAGCGTTGCGTGAGCAAAAGGCGACTGCGTCAGATTTAATCGACTTTTAAAGAACCAAGCTAATCCAAGTCGATGGGTAAGCTCTTCAGTTACTTTTGACGTGACTTTTCAATCAACTCGTCGAGTAATTGAAATAACCGAGATTCGCCGCCGGCCTGTGACACCCCTGTAACAAATTGCCCATTTACAACGAGTGCGGGAACGCCCTGGATCCCATAAGCACGGACCCGTGCATCAGCGAGGCGCAACGCACTTTCTGTTGCAAATCCAGCAAGTTCGCGTTTCACGACCGCAGGATCCGCCCCATATCGCTCGAAAAATGCAATGACATCATCCACCCGCTGTAAGCGACGCCCCTCACGATGAATCGTGTCAAATAGTGGCCCGTGGATCGCGTCCAGAATTCCCAAATTGGTTGCCACCCAGAACATCCTCGCATGCATTTCCCAAGAACGCCCAAAAACCACGGGCATTCTCGTAAACAATACATCGCTCGGCAGTTGTTGGGCCCATGCCTTCAAAGCCGGATCCAGCATGTCGCAATGTGGGCATCCATACCAAAATAGTTCCAAAACCTCGACTCGAGCGGGGTCTGATGTTACCACTGGCTTAGTGAGGGTCTGGTAGTGAACTCCCTCCTGGAATCTATCAGCAGAAAAGGCTTGACTCATCGTCAAGCCCAAACCGATGACTATTGTCGAAAGAATACGCTTTAACATTACTGAAGGCCTCCGACATAGCTTGCGACCGCTTTAATATCTGCATCTGACATATTTTTAGCGACACCATTCATCATGACATGCTGACGTTGGCCGTCACGATATGCTTTTAACTGCGTCTCTGAATATGCCGCCCATTGACCCTTCAGTGACGGAAAAATCGCTGAAGCCACGCCAACGCCGGTCGGTCCATGACAGGCAGTACAAGCACTGATGCCCTTTGAGGAATCCCCAAACCGATACAACTGCTCGCCACGTGTAACCAAGCCTGCTTCGACTGCGCCAGTTGAAATAGTCTGTTGTGAATAATAGGCAGCAAGATCAGCGATATCCTCATCAGATAATGCCGCAGCCATACCTCCCATGATTGCGTTCTCTCGAGCACCATCGCGATATGCTTTGAGTGTCGACTCCAAATAAGTCGCGTGTTGACCTGATAATTTTGGATAATCCGAGATCGCGCTATTACCGTCTGAACCGTGACATCCGGCGCAACTCGCACTCTTTGATTTTCCTTGGTCAGCGTTTCCGACATAAGCACCAGTTGCTGACGAATCCGCAGCGACAATAATTGTCGAGGTTAGGGTCAATCCAATAACCGTGATTAAAGACTTCATTCTTTTCATCTCTTTGTTGGGAAAGCGATAGGTTTTTCGATGGCGTATTATACATGGCACTTGAAATTTATGCAGTGGAGGATTCAATTACCGTGCGCGATACACAGCTCGACCCAATACTGGCTCAGACCAAGTTCCTCACTAGCGCACCGACACTGCATCAGTGTCCCCCTGAATGCGGACCCGAAATAGGCTTTTGTGGACGTTCAAATGCAGGTAAATCCAGTGCACTGAACACATTAACAGGACAAAAAAGTCTGGCCAGAGTGTCCAAAACACCAGGACGCACACAGCTCATCAATTTCTTCGAGGTTTCCCACACGGGTGGTTTTTTAGTCGATTTGCCAGGCTATGGATTTGCCAAAGTTCCAGAAGCAATGAAAAAACAATGGCAACAACATCTTGGCGAATTTCTTGCAGAACGCCGAACACTCACTGGGCTTGTGCTACTGATGGACGTCCGACATCCGATGACAACACTCGACAAACAGATGTTGTCCTTTGCCGACAATCGGAACATGCATACGCTCCTACTTTTGACCAAAAGCGATAAACTGAGCCGTAATCAAGCATCTAAAGCTCGGTTGACAGTGCAAAAACAACGCCCGCAATCACTGGTGCTAAACTTTTCCAGTCTCGACAAGATAGGAATCACCGAGGCATCTGCTTGGATTACTCATCATTTGGATAGGGGCGGATAATAAAAAACCCCGGTAGCTCACACCGGGGTTTCAACGTCCGACAGGGGTCTCGTCGGGACAACGATTGAGGGAAACTCATTGCCTATTACTTAAGACAACACGGATCTGAAAAAGTTCAAAGATCATCAAAAAAATTTAATGCGCCTCAAACCAACTTTCGCCACTCCCAATCTCGACGATTAAAGGAACCGCGAGCTCGGCCGCCGCCTCCATCTCTGTTCGGATAATCTGTCGAGCGCCATCTAAATCCTGATCACGAACCTCAAACACTAGTTCATCGTGCACTTGCAGTAACAAGTTACAGCCTAAATTTGTAGTCGCTAGCGCCTTTTGAACCCGTAACATCGCACGTTTAATAATATCCGCCGCTGTCCCTTGCATCGGAGCATTAATCGCCGCCCGCTCAGCAGCCTGACGAATAGGCACTTGGCGTGCGTGAATATCAGGAAGCGTAAGCCGCCGGCCAAACACCGTCTCGACGTAACCTTTTTCATGAGCCATTGCGCGCGTCGAATCCATGTAATATCTCACTCCAGGATATCGCTCAAAATATCGATCAATATATGCGGCAGCCTCTGCACGCTCAATTCCAAGTTGGCGAGCAAGGCCGAACGCGCTCATCCCGTAGATGAGTCCAAAATTAATGGCTTTTGCACGGCGGCGCTGCTCATCTGTCACGAACACCGGCTCGAGATCGAATACCTCAGCAGCGGTGGCTCGATGGATGTCATCTCCGCACGCAAAGGCGTCGACCAAACTCTGATCACCAGACAGGTGCGCCATTATCCGTAATTCAATCTGTGAATAATCAGCAGCCATCACTGCCCACCCATCCGGAGCAATAAACGCCTTTCGGATTCGTCGTCCCTCTTCGGTTCGAATGGGGATGTTTTGCAAATTCGGCTCTGATGATGACAATCGCCCAGTCGATGTCACAGCCTGGTGGAATGAAGTATGAACACGTCCATCTTCCGGATCACAATCATCCGGCAATTTATCAGTGTATGTTCCTTTCAGTTTTGACAGACTCCGGTGCTCAATCAGTAGCTTTGGCAACGGATAGTCAAGCGCCAATTCTTGCAAAACCTCTTCATTCGTCGAAGGCGCACCTTTGGGTGTTTTTTTCAATACAGGCAGCTTTAACTCATCAAACAAAATTTCTCGTAACTGCTTGGGACTCGCCAAATTAAATCGACGCCCGGCCAATGTCTGAGCTTCTGACTCCAGTTCCTCCAATCTTGTACCGAGTGACTTCGATTGCGATCTTAATATCGTGCTATCGAGTAATGCTCCATGATTTTCCATCTCACGAAGCACATGCATCACTGGTAATTCCAAATCTTGATAAATCGATTGTAACGATGGCTCAACGGCCAATCGCCGTGTAAATTGGTAAAATAGTCGCAATGTGATGTCAGCATCTTCGGCTGCGTACTCAGCCGCCTGCTCAAGCGGCACAGCTGCAAATCCAATTTGTTTGACGCCTTTGCCACAAACGTCCTCGTAAGAAATCGTATCAACACCCAATATCCGTTTCGCTAACGAATCCATGTCGTGGCGACCACCGGCGGCATCTAACACGTAGCTCATCAACATAGTGTCAGCAAGAGCACATCGTGGGATCAAACCAACTGTCTCCAGTACCGTTAGGTCATATTTAAGGTTATGACCGACCATCGTCAGAGTCGGGTCTGCTAGCAGATTTGACATGTGGTTCAGAACCACAGTGATATCGAGCTGCTCTCCGCTCAGGTGTGCAACCGGGACATAACAAGCCTTGCCATCTGCAGGCGCCAGTGAAATTCCGACAAGCTCTGCATGCCTCGAAACAAGCGAAGTTGTTTCAGTATCAAGCGCAAATACTTGTGCTTTACGGCACTGTGACAGCCAAAACTGAAAGCGATCAAGAGTGGTTACAAGCTCGTAGTCCGATTCAACCGCGGCCAGAATCTCAACAGATGTCTGATTTGATACTGACGCATTTGAGAGTTGTTTTAAAAATTGATTGAGCTCGAGCTCGGTATACAACGCGGTGAGACGCTCAAGATCTGGATCCGAACGGGATAATTCCTCAAGCCCGACTGGTAATTCACAATCAGTCTTAATCGTGACCAAGGCCTTGGATAGTGGCAAGACGTGCATGTGGTACCGAAATGTCTCACCAATTTTGCCTCCAATGTCATTCGCGCTGGCAACAACCCCATCGAGAGTTCCGTAGGCATTCAACCATTTCGCTGCCGTCTTCGGGCCACACTTCGGAATCCCTGGTACGTTGTCAACGCTATCGCCTGTCAGAGCGAGAAAATCGATGATGCGTTCTGGTGGAACACCAAACTTTTCCAAAACACCAGCAGGAGTCAGAGTGGTGTCACTCATCGTATTCACGAGCGTTACCTTATCGGTCACGAGTTGTGCTAAATCTTTGTCGCCAGTTGAAATGAGAACAGACTCTCCAACCGCCTCAGCCATCTTCGCAAGCGTCCCAATCACATCGTCAGCCTCGACACCCGGCACTGCAAGTAATGGAAATCCTTGCGCTTTGACAATCGCATGTAGCGGTTCTATCTGCTCACGAAGCTCATTGGGCATTTCTTCTCGATTCGCTTTGTATTCAGCGTACATATCGTCACGAAATGTCTTTCCTGACGCATCAAACACAACGACCATCCGCTCAGCACCAGTGGAATCTGCAAGCTTATTAAGCATCGAGATCACGCCACGTATTGCACCGACAGGCTTGCCGGTGCTAGTTGTCAGTGGTGGCAATGCATGGAAGGCACGGTATAGGTAAGAAGACCCATCGACTAAAACCAAAGGTGCAGGCATTAAAGCTCCTGAGAGTGTTGCTTTTGTATCTCTCGATGCATAATACCGCGCTCGGACAGGATGCGGCGATGAGTGTTTACACAGAATTAAACCTGCAGGATATGTTGGATTTCACCAAACAGTTTGATTTTGGTAATTTAAAAAGCTTTCAGGGAGTAGAAGCAGGTGTTGAAAACACCACTTATTTGGTCTCATTTGATCAAGCTGAAACAGTTCTTCAAATATTCGAAGAACAGGGATTTGATGAAATCCCTTTTTTTATTGAGCTCAATCGTCGTCTCTCGGAAGATCATGTCCCAGTCGCAACACCGCTTGCCAATCGGTTTGGCGACCGACTCTTTACAATCAAAGGAAAACCGGCTGCTTTATTCCAGCGTATTCAAGGATCAACAATTTCCCCGATCTCCGTCGAGGCATGCGGACAAATAGGTGAAGCGCTCGGAAAGATGCATGCCGCAACGCAACGATATATAGATTTAAAACGTGAGAACCATCGTTGGAACCAATGGTGGGAAGGTAATGTGAAGCGAGTCATTGACTTGGTACCTGAAGAACACAGAACCATGCTCAAACAACAAATTATTCGCTCGAGAGAATTTGTCGATGCCTCAGCATCGCTTCCTCACGGAATCATCCATGGCGACCTATTTTGCGACAATGCACTATTTCACGAGGGGCAACTAGCCGGTATCATAGACTTCTACAATGCGTGTGATGGATGCCTACTGTTCGACTTGGCAATTACTATCAACGATTGGTGTTCCACCCCGACAGGGCGTCTCGATGCAGACAAAACCGCAGCACTCTTCAGCCGATATCATGCATTACGTCCACTAACAGCCGAAGAAATTCCCCACTGGCCACGAGCCGCGGAGACAGCCGCATTTCGGTTCTGGATGCTTCGTCTGGTGGCACTCGCTCGAAAACGTGAAGGCGGTCCAAAGGCACCTCCTCACGTGAAAGATCCCAACGATTTCTTAGTTATCTTGGTCGCTCGACACGCAGACCCTCAATGCGATCTCATATCAGCCTAGGGCCTGTTGATCGGTTGTGGCATCTCGCCTGGCCTCTTATCATCGCCAATATTGCCACACCACTTTTGGGACTCGCAGATGCCGCGATTGCAGGGCATCTTGATCAGGCTTATTACCTGGCAGCCGTCACGGTTGGTGCCGAATTACTTGTTATCTTCTTTGGCACATTCTCGTTTCTACGCATGGGAACAACTGGGCTTGTTGCACAGGCTGTCGGATCAGACGATCAGGCCCACTCTTTCCGAATCGTCGCAAATGCCGTTTTACTGGCTTTGGGAATCGGCTCCCTGCTTCTACTTGCAGGGGCACAAGCGATCGATCCTCTGTTGCAGTTCGCAAAGCCTACTGCAGAAATTACTAATCCTCTTCATGAATATTTGGTGGTCCGGCTATGGGGGGCACCAGCAAACTTAACGCTCATCACCTTGACGGGCTGGTTTATTGGCCAAGGGCTCACCAGAGTCGCTCTCTACCTCTCTGTTGGCATCAACATCCTGAATATTCTGTGTAACTATCTGCTTGCAATCGAGCTGCAATTGAATAGTTACGGAATTGCTCTTGGCACAGTCATCTCTGAATACGCAGGGGCAGTTATCGCCAGCTGTGTGCTTTGGAAAAGATTTGCTCTCAGCGGGATTGTCATTTGTTCGATTCAGGCATCTAGCCTTTGGTTACAGCTCGTCAAAATCAATACCCCCTTGATGCTTCGTACCATTTTGCTACACAGTGTTTTTGTGACTTTGTCTGTATTCGCGGCCCGACTCGGAGTCCAGGAGGCCGCTGCAATTGGTTTAATCTTGGTACTTCTTGCAACAGCTGCGTACGCTCTGGATGGGTTTGCCTATGCATCCGAGATCGAGGCGGGCCAAGCTCTTGGGGAACGGCATTTTATAAGGTTCACAGAAAGCCTATGGGCTGGAGCCATTCTTTCCGCCGTCTCGACAACCATCATCGTTCTCATTGCAAATTTATTCCACGGCCAACTCTTTCAAACACTGACAGATTTTCAGGATGTGGTGACAAAAGCCAATGCACTGATGACCTGGTTTACATGGATACTTTTGGCACTTTGTTGGTCGTATTGGCTCGATGGTGTGTTTATCGGAGTTACTAAAACAGTCGACATGTGCCTTGCTATGTGCGTCGCAACAGCTTTCGGATGGTATGGGGGTCTCTGGTTGATGGGAACAAATTCACTGGATCAGTTAATGGCTGCCTTTCTCATTTTCTCGGCCATCCGGACCATTACTTTGGCTGCCCGCCTTCCAGCTGTCGTTTTCGAGCTCAAGCGTCTTTCGATCCAGACGCATCCAAAATCCTAACAGGTTGGATATCTTCATCGAACACTGGATCTGTATAATTGACCCGTGTAACCAACTCCGTTTTTTCAGGGGCCTGAAGTGCAATTACGTCATGATGGCCGCATGAAACGCATTCGCGACGCATCACTTTTTCACTCTCGTCTTCCCAAGCTCTCACTTTGTCTTGCGCCCCACATTGCTGACAAACAGCTCCAGCGATGAAACGTTTCAGTGCCATGATTGACTCCTATGCTCTTTGGGAAATAGTGTGGGACTTTCAGTCCATCACAAGGATCATTATGACCATTCGCGTATACGATAACCAACACCCCAAAATCGATGAATCTGCGTGGGTAGACCCGTCTGCTGTCGTCGCTGGCAAAGTCTCTTTAGGCCGAGATGTATCCGTTTGGCCTCAAGCGGTTATTCGCGGTGACGTCAACTCCATAACTGTTGGCGCACAGACTAATGTTCAGGACGGCGCTGTACTGCACTGCACTCACGATGGACCTTACACCCCGGGTGGAAAATCACTTCAAATTGGGGAGCGAGTAACTATTGGGCACCAAGCATGTTTACACGGCTGTACGATTGGCAATGAGGTGCTCGTGGGAATTGGAGCGACAGTGCTCGACGGAGCGATTGTCGAAGATCAGGTGATGATTGGTGCGGGTAGCTTAGTACCACCCGGGAAAACCCTTGAATCTGGGCACTTATACGTCGGCGCACCTGTCAAAATGGCAAGACCGCTGAAAGACAGCGAGAAAGAGTTTCTCAAGTATTCAGCGACGCACTACACCAAACTCGCTAACGAACATCGAGAAGTAACGGACTAACTCGACGCCCGTTCAACTCTCTTTGATTTCTCGATAACTTGAGCGGCTAAGTCAGCCTTATATTGTGCGAGACGATCACGAAGCGAGTGGTCGGCTGTCGCGACGATTTGAGCCGCTAAAAGCCCGGCGTTGTATGCGCCATTAATCGCAACCGTCGCCACCGGAACACCTTTCGGCATTTGAACAATAGACAGCAAGCTGTCTTCGCCATTCAAACAGGTCGCTACAACAGGTACGCCAATCACCGGCAACTCAGTCGCAGCAGCTATCATTCCCGGTAGATGGGCAGCACCGCCAGCGCCCGCAATGATCACGTCAAGACCGCGATCACGTGCCGATTTTGCATAATCCATTAAACGATCCGGGGTGCGATGAGCCGAGACGACCGTCGCCTCGACGCCAACACCTAACGATCTCAGTGCATCAAGAGCACCTTCCATCACAGGCCAATCTGAATCTGACCCCATGATGACGCCAACTTTCACCGTCATTGCGACGTATCTCCTCGAACAACTAAGCTTCTCCGAACCAATTCTAATTGTTGAATCAATTCGTCGTGATTGTCACCTATCAAGGTAAAGTGTCCCATCTTTCGACCTGGACGACACTCATCCTTTCCATACAGATGAATATGCGCATCAGGAAGCCGCGATAAATCCTCCAAACCTTCAATCACTGGTGACCCAATAAAACCTGACTCCCCAACCAAATTAGCAGTCAATGCAACACCGCGAAGCTCGGTCGCCCCGAGTGGAAGGTTCAAACACGCTCGTAGCTGATTTTCAAACTGACTAGTGACACATGCTTCAATGGTGTGGTGGCCAGAATTATGAGCACGTGGCGCAACTTCATTGATTAATAAATCGGCATCATCGGTCACAAAAAGTTCAACACCGAAAAGACCATTGGTTCCGAAAGACTCGACAGTTTGTTTAGCAAGCTTTTGTGCTTGTTCTCTCAACGCATCGCTCACTCTAGCCGGGGCAACAAGGTAATCGAGCAGGTTTAATGCGGGATCGACAACCATTTCGACTGGATCGTAAGCAACCATCTCACCCGACGCTCGACGCGCCACCATGACAGCTAATTCGGTTCTTCCACCAACAAATTTTTCAAGAAAACTTGCAGTTTTCAGGCGTCTATCCCAGTCACCAGCAGATCGGATCACGTGAACACCACGGCCGTCATAACCGCCCGTATATGCTTTTTGAACACAAGGCAAACCGAATGCTTCAACCACAGCAAAGTCGGATTCATGGCCGATATCGATGAATTCAGCTGTCGGAATCCCACTGTCCTGATAATGGCACTTTTGTGCAAACTTATTTTGAATTAACCGAATCGTTTCTGGTGCAGGAATCATCTCAACACCTTGATCAGCAAGGGTCATCAAAATATCAGCGCCCACGTTTTCGAGATCAAAAGTCACAATATCTGACTGTTCACACAATGCTTTCAAGGCATCCCGGTCATGAAGTGCACCCTGAATTTGACTATACGCGACCTGTCCAGCAGGTGAATTATGCATTGGATCCAACACTGTCATCTGAACATGATTCGAATTACACGCGGTTGCCAGCATCCGAGCAAGCTGCCCGCCGCCAATAACACCGAGACGCGCCAGTGGAAGAGATTTGAGCATGAATATCTCTCAAAAGATCAACATTATATTAAAAGGCCCGCATTTAGGGGGCGCGACCAAAATCAATGAGTTGCGCAAAAGGATCCGGATAAATGCCGGTCCACAATTCAAACTGACGCGCTGCCTGGGCCAACAGCATCCCTAAACCGTCGGCGCGTTGATCTGTCAGTGCACGGCACATTTTTAAAAATGGCGTGTCGTCGACACCATACACAAGATCATAACAGGCGCCATCAGCATTCAGGATACGATCAGTTAGCTCGACCCCTGTGCTACCAGACAGCCCCGCAGATATTCCATTAATGACCAAATCAAAAGGTGCGCCCTGTGAATCCAGCTCCGAGAGTATAATGCCACGCACGCCCTTATCATAACGCCCTACCAAACGGTTTAACTTTTCTATTGATCGATTAGCAATCACGATTTCATCTGGATTCTTTGCAACAATCGGTCCGAGACAACCTGCAACGGCTCCACCAGCACCCAAGATCAGTATGCGTCGACCAGCCGGAGACCATCCGAGCCGTTCGAGATCGTCCAACAGACCGAGACCATCTGTATTGTGACCGTATAAACCGCTATCGTATGGCATCAACGTGTTACAGGCACCCGCAAGTAACGCCTCATCAGAGAGCGAACTGGCCAGCTGAAAGGCTGACCACTTGTGCGGAACGGTAATACTCAGTCCATTTCCGCCATCTGCAAAAAATCTAGCCACTTCGGATTCGAAATTTCGCTCCTTTACTTGGACTTTGTTGTACACCACTTCTACGGACAGCTGTTCACCGAACCGCCGGTGAATTTCAGGGGACTTTGAGTGTCCGATTGGGTCGCCAAAAACCGCGAACTGATGTGTCATAACCATTCTCGAGGCTTCAGGTACACAGAGAGCGCCGCTTCATCCGAGTTATTTTCTGGAACGTAGCCATACTCCCATCGTGCGAGAGGGGGCATCGACATCAAAATCGATTCTGTGCGACCGCCACTCTGTAATCCAAAAAGCGTGCCACGGTCGTACACGAGATTGAATTCGACGTAACGCCCTCTTCGATAAAGCTGAAACTCACGCTCTCGCATCCCATAAGTTATCGTTTTGCGACGAGTCACGATCGGAACATATGCAGGGACGAAAGCGTTGCCTACCGCCTGCATAAAAGCAAAGCTCTGCTCAAAGCCCAGCTCGTTGAAGTCATCGAAAAATAACCCACCGATACCACGAGTTTCGTCGCGATGTGGCAGATAAAAATAAGAATCGCACGCCTTCTTATATTTCGGGTAATACTCCGCTCCAAATGGCTCGATCGCGTCTTTGGCGACCTGATGGAAGTGAACGCAGTCCTCATCGATCGGATAAAATGGTGTTAGATCAAATCCACCGCCGAACCACCAAACAGGCTCTTCGCCTTCTTTTTCAGCCACAAAAAACCGCACGTTAGCATGCGATGTTGGGACATACGGATTCTCTGGATGAATAACAAGGCTCACACCCATTGCCTGCCAAGATCGACCAGCAAGCTCAGGACGCGCAGCAGTTGCCGATGGGGGAAGTGTCGACCCCTTTACATGACTGAATCCAACGCCCGCCTTCTCAAATACAGCACCATCAGCCATTACACGCGACGTACCACCGCCGCCTTCATGTCGCTCCCACTGGTCTTGCTGAAACGTTGCTTGGCCGTCTTCAACCTCTAATGCTTGGCAAATCCCATCTTGGAGTCCAAGCAAATAAATTCTCACGGCGTGAAAATCTGTCATTTCATCAATCCCTAATGATGGTTCCTGTTTGCATCTCTCTGATGGTACTTGGTTTTCGGTACCCCTGTGTACGGCCTTGAGCCACATAGTCGACAACATGGCCTAACTGATTCATTACCTGCCATCGTGATTGACATGCCAGACGACCTGAACGGTTTGCAGACGTTGATACGATCGGACCAACATAATCAATTAACTGAACAAGGCTCGGCATGGTAACGCGACGCACAGCCATCGAATCACGGCCACCCGTCAAGATTCTTGGGCAGTCAGAGTTCACAGGAATAATCCAGGTTGACGGGCGACCGACTTCATCGTGGGCGACTTCCAAAACCGGACATGCAAACCAATGTGCTAACTCGTCGAATGCAGCAACCAACGTAATCAGCCCTTTAGCCGGATCACGTTGCTTCACCCTCAAAATGCGCTCAATCGCATGCTCTTTCGAAATCGAGCAACTGATCCCCCAAACACCTTCTGTCGGTATCGCTGACACGCCGCCCGCCAGCAACAAACGGACATGTTTAGCAAGATCGTTTACAAAAATCATATATGATCCAAATCGAATGCTTGTACATCATAAACGTCAAATTCCCTTCGGTCTTCAACAGTCAAAATGCCAAACGCTGCGGTCATCCTCGTTTGAAACTTCACTGTGACGTCACACCCATCTCGCACGCCAAGCACATCACCGGAAACAGTGTAGCCATATCGACATCCCGGCAACGTTCTAGATTGACTTTTACCCAAGAAAGGCTGTTTAAACGGAATAGGGCGTTTCAGTTAATTGTGACTGAGCGACGTTAACGCTAAACAGTGAATAGCTGTCAATGAACTGAGGATATTGTTGGTCGCAATCAATTCCACCGGTTTGCCATCGTCCAATACGTTTACACAAACACAGCGATCAAAGCATTACGATTGATGTATCACATGGGACATTTCTTTCGCATGAACACCCGACTGCAGGCGGTGCTTTATAAAAAACCACACACAGGAACAGTGCGGGAACCATTCGAGTTCGGTTACACTCCAGAGCTTTGGACATAATCTGAAACCTTAGAGATACCATGGCATTACGAAAAATTCTGGAATTTCCCGATCCGCGCCTGCGGACTATCGCAAAGCCAGTCGAAACTGTTGATGACTCGATTCGCAAATTGATCGATGACATGTTTGAAACAATGTATGAGGCGCAAGGAATTGGGCTGGCCGCAACTCAAATTGACGTCCATCTGCGAGTTGTTGTGATCGACTTGCAAGATGACAAATACGAACCAATTGTCATGATCAACCCTGAATTCGATACATTGACGAAAGAAGTCGATGAGATGCAAGAAGGTTGCCTTTCCGTCCCTGGAATTCATGAGGTGGTCAAACGTCCCGAACATATTCGGTTAAAAGCGCTTGATCGCGAGGGTAACCCATACGAACTCGAAACGATCGGACTTTTGGCTGTGTGTATACAACACGAATGTGACCACCTTAACGGGAAGCTGTTTGTTGATCATTTGTCAAATCTCAAAAGATCCCGAATAAAAGCCAAATTAACGAAGCAAAAGCGAGTTGAGGCAACTCCATAAATGTTGCGAGTCCTTTTTGCCGGCACTCCTGAGTTCGCTGTCCCAACGCTTGAGGCACTCATCGACGATCCGGAGATATCAGTAGAGTGCGTCTTAAGTCAGCCAGACCGCCCAAGCGGTAGAGGAAAAAAGCTGTCAGAAAGTGCCATCAAGCGGTGTGCGATCGCCTATGGCTTGGCTGTAAGACAACCAGAAACGTTAAAGGATCCCGCAGAAGTAAACTGGATTCGGGAGCAACATTTTGATGCCTTGGTCGTCGTTGCATATGGACAAATTCTGAGAGCAGACGTCCTGGAAAGTCCTCGCCTCGGCTGCCTCAATGTTCACGCGTCCCTTCTTCCACGTTGGCGCGGGGCAGCGCCCTTGCAGCGGGCAATCGAAGCAGGTGACACAGAAACCGGGATAACCATCATATTGATGGACGAGGGCCTCGATACAGGGCCGATGCTAGCTACATCATCCGTGCAAATCGATGAATCGACGACCACGACCAAACTCCATGATCAACTCGCAACGATTGGTGGTCCTTTACTCGTCGACACGTTGAAAAAACTTAATAGTGGCTTCGTCATACCCAAACGCCAGCCGGACGAAGGGATCACCTACGCTCACAAAATTTCTACACGAAATGCCTGCATTGACTGGTATCAAGACCGTCACACTGTCATGCGACAAATCCATGCGTTCAATCCCGTCCCTGGGGCATACACATTTGCAGGCCACAAACGCATGAAAGTTTTCTTGGTTTCTGAGGCTCAGGGGAAGCAGGCCCGACCTGGGACCCTTTGGAAAATAGAAAATCAAATCCTCGTCAGCACTCAAACAGGTAATCTTCAGATCCTCGAATGCCAACTTCCCGGTGGCAAACGACTATCCCAAGAACATATGATGTCCCACCAAACAGCTCCTTGGAACCAGACGACGACGCTGACGGAGCAGTCGGCATGAAAAAATCCGCCAGGGCTCATGCAGCTGAAATAATTAATGCACTTCAAAATCAACAGTCAAATCTTGATGCTCTGCTCCGTAAACACACTAAAAATCTTAGTCCAAATGACAAAAAACTGCTCCAATCGATTTGCTATGGTATGTGTCGTGAATGGTTTCATCTCGATGAAATTGAGGCACACCTTTTAGATAAACCACTCAAGGCACGAGATCAGATATTAAGTGCCATTGTCCGGTGCGGTGTCTACGAACTCGGCTGGATGGGAAGCAAAGAGCATGCTGTTGTCTCTGAATATGTCGATGTCACCCTGGCTGCTGGGCGACCATGGGCAAGAGGGTTAATTAATGCTGTTCTAAGGCAATTTATTCGAAAGAAATCTGAACTCAAAATGGAGCGGCATTCCAAACAAACCCTTTGGAATCATCCAACTTGGCTCATCGATACGATTCAAGATAGCTGGCCAGACCATTGGGAACAAATTCTAGTCGAAAATAACGTGCATCCCCCGATGACACTTCGCGTAAATAGAAAAAAAGTAGATCGCGACACGTATGTCAAATGGCTAGCATCTCGGGGAATTCATGCACATGCTGGTTCCTCACCCGATTCAGTGCGTCTTTCCGAACCAATGGCAGTCCAATCTTTAGATGGATTTGCAGAAGGCCTGGTCAGCGTTCAAGACGAGTCCAGCCAATGGGCCTCAATCATTCTTGATCCTCACCCCAACGAACGCATTCTCGACGCATGTGCAGCTCCCGGAGGGAAAACCTGTCATTTACTCGAAATCGCGGATGCACAGATCACCGCTCTCGATATCAGTGAACAGCGACTATCGCGCATCAAAGAGAATCTCGTACGACTCGGCCTCCGAGCAGATCTAGTCGCTGCAGATGCATCGCATACAGGTAGTTGGTGGGATCAAGAGCCATTTGATGCAATACTTCTCGATCTTCCGTGTTCTGCCACCGGAGTGATCCGTAGAAATCCTGATGTCCGACTTATGCGGTCAGAGGCCTCACTCAAGTCACTCCTTGGGATGCAATCCATGATTTTGGATGCAACGTGGGAAACCCTGAAAATTAACGGGCGATTCTTGGTTACGACCTGCTCAATATTACCTCAGGAAAATGAGCATCAAATCCGCAAGTTCCTTGATCGACACTCCGATGCTGCACTGGTCCAAATTGAGGGTGTCCCTGGAATCCGTACGCAATTTGGCATGCAACATTTTCCTCTACATACCGGGGGAGATGGCTTCTTTTACTCGCTTCTGGTTAAATCAGCATCCACTAACGGCAGGGTATCGGCTTGAAAATCATTATCCTTGGCGCAGGGCAGGTTGGCGCTACCCTAGCGGAAAATCTGGCCTCCGAATCCAACGACATCACAGTGGTGGATACTGATCGCATCCGGTTAAGGGCCTTACAAGACCGTCTAGATATTCGCACCATCCACGGAAACGCGTCCTATCCAGATATCTTGAGACAAGCCGGCGGAATTGACGCCGATATGCTAATTGCTGTGACCAATTCCGATGAAATCAATATGGTCGCTTGTCAAATTAGCCATGCACTGTTTCGAACACCGACAAAAATCGCTCGTGTCAGATCACCAGCATATGACGGGGCAGACGTTAACAAGACAAACCCCCTTTTCGGTGGAAAAGCGGCGCTTCATATCGATCAAATCATTCGTCCCGAACAGCTCGTTACAGAAGCGATTTTCAGGCTAATCCAACAACCTGGAGCTTTGCAGGTAATGGATTTCGCGGGAGGCTTGGTTCAGCTTGTCGCTGTTCGAGCATACTCCGATGGCGCGCTCGTCGGTCGAGAATTGAAGGATTTACGCCAAGATTTACCACAGGTAGATACCAGAGTTGCGGCTATTTTTCGTAAAGATCGTCCAACCATACCCCGGGGTGATACGGTCATCGAAGCAGATGATGAAGTTTTTTTTCTGGCCGCCAGGAAAAACATCCGGGCCGTTGTTTCAGAGCTTCAGAAACTCGAAAAGCCATACCGCAGGATTCTCATAGCGGGCGGCGGAAATATTGGCGCACGACTTGCGATTTCGCTTGAAAACCAGTATCGCGTGAAATTAATCGAGCGCGGCCAAACTCGTTGCAAAGAGCTATCCGAATTACTGAATAAAACAGTAGTTCTGCAAGGTGATGCATCTGATCAAGACTTGTTGCTGGAGGAGCGAATCGATGATGTTGACGTATTCTGTGCAGTCACCAATAGTGACGAAGCCAATATCATGTCATCGATGCTGGCAAAAAAACTCGGCGCCCGTAAAGTGATGACGCTCATTAATAATGCCGCTTATGTGGACTTGGTTCAGGGTGGATTAGTCGATATTGCAGTGAGCCCCGAACAGGCGACAATTGGATCGCTATTGCAGCTTGTTCGACGGGGGTCGATCCAGGCCGCACACTCATTGCGACGTGGTGCCGCCGAAGCAATCGAGGCGATAGCGCATGGTGACGCTCGATCAAGCCGAGTGGTTGGTAGGCCTATCAGCGAGATTGATCTCCCATCGGGCGCAACGATCGGGGCGATTGTGCGTGAAGACGAAGTGTTAATTGCACATGATCACACCAAAATTGAGCATCAAGATCATGTCATTATGTTTCTGACAGACAAACGCAAGATCACCGATATTGAGCGCTTGTTCTCCGTCGCCCCAACATTTCTGTAATGATGAATTTCGGTCCGACACTCCGAATTCTGGGTCTATTACTCATGCTATTCAGTTTGACCATGCTTCCACCCATTGGTGTCAGTCTCATTTTCGGAGATGGCCAAATACCACTTTTTGGAGCCGCCGCTTTTCTAATATTCGGGGCGGGATTGTTGAGCTGGCTTCCGGCGAAACGACAAAAAAAAGATCTGAGAATCCGTGATGGCTTCGTGATCACAGTGTTATTTTGGTTAGTGCTTGGAAGTGCGGGAAGCGTCCCACTCGCGCTATCAGACCAATTGAACCTGAGCGTCACCGATGCAGTTTTTGAATCAATTAGTGGCTTAACGACTACTGGTGCGACGGTCATCATTGGACTTGATAATTTACCTGAGTCAATTCTATTCTACCGACAACAACTCCAATGGCTCGGGGGCATGGGCATTGTGGTCTTAGCCGTTGCGATTCTCCCAATGCTGGGGATTGGGGGAATGCAGCTCTACCGTGCTGAAACTCCCGGTCCAGTGAAAGATGCCAAATTGTCGCCAAGGATTGCCGAAACAGCAAAAGCGCTGTGGTTGATTTATTTATCGTTGACCACTGCATGTACCGTTGCCTATTGGATATCCGGGATGGACCTATTTGACGCGATCTGTCATGCGTTTTCGACAATCGCGATTGGTGGCTTTTCCCCCTACGACGCGTCGATCGGCTATTTTGATAGCGTGACCATTGAATCCGTCGCGATCATTTTTATGATTGTTTCAGGTATGAATTTTTCGTTGCATTTTATTGCGTGGCACAACAATTCCGTTCGCCATTACCTCCATGACCCAGAGTGGAAGTCATACCTTTTGTTCTTATTCACCTTATCGATGCTGATATCGCTTGTTTTGGTGGCCAGTGATACTTACGCTGTTAACGAGGCCTTTCGTAAAGGTATTTTCGAAACGGTGTCAATTGCCACAACAACTGGTTTTACGACTTCAGACTTCGTAACCTGGCCTACCTTTATTCCATTTCTACTTTTAATGAGTGCATTTATCGGCGCATGCGCCGGTTCAACTGGAGGCGGCATTAAAATCATCCGTCTGTTGTTACTGTACAAACAAGGTTCTCGAGAAATTAAGCGCCTGATTCATCCTAATGCGGTGATACCAATAAAAATCGGCAAGAAGCCTGTGAGCTCACGGGTTATTGACGCTGTATGGGGTTTTCTAGCAGCGTATGTGCTGATATTTGCCGTATTGATGCTGATTTGCATGGCGTTAGGGGAAGATCCGATCACTGCATATTCCGCGGTCGGAGCCTGCTTGAACAATCTTGGACCAGGACTTGGCGAAGCATCCGTAAATTATGCATCGTTATCCGATGGGACTAAGTATGTTCTGAGCTTCGCAATGCTTCTCGGCCGCCTGGAATTATTTACCCTATTGGTCGTGTTATCACCGTCTTTCTGGGAGCGTTAAGGATAGCGAAGCGTCCCATCAGGAGCATTCCGGAAACGACGATATTCCCACTGATATTGGGCCGGGTTATCGCGGACTAAACTCTCAATTTCGCGATTCATAAAAGTGAGCCACGCTTGCTGGTCATGATCCATCGGTGCCGGCATTTGTTTCAATACGATTTCATATCCGTGGTCACGCTTTATAGCTGCACCAATAAACACCACTGCATCTGTGGCAAAAGCCAAGCGATAAGGAAGGACCGGAGTGAGAACTTGGTGGCCAAAAAATGGCGCAAATACACCATCACCCTCTTTCGGAGCCTGATCAGGGAGTACTATCGCCATCCCTTGGGACTTCAAACACTTCAATATTTGTTTGACTCCCCGCGTCGTTGCAGGAACCAGCTGGTTTCCCCCGCGCTCTCTAGCACCACGAACTAAATCTGAAATTTCGGGGACCCTCAGGGGACGAAACATGGCTGTGTAAGGACGAGATTGACTCAACCAAATACCAAAAAGCTCCCAATTACCGATATGCGGTAAAAGGATGAGTGTGGGTTGCTCTCGAGTTTGCGATTGAAATTCGTGAAAACCAGACACTTGAGACACTTGCCGGTGCGAATAATCAACAGACTTCACCCAAGTGGTAATCAGATCGAAAAACTTGCCACAAAGCTCTCGAAGCGAATCCCGGACAAGGATAGATCTCTGGCTTACAGAAGCGTTTGGATAGGCTAAGGCGATATTTTTTCGGGTGACTCGGGCCGACTGATTTGGAAAATAAATCAAAAAAATACCCATGATCTTTGCCATCGTGGATTTTACAAATTTGGGCATTTGGCCTAGAAACCAAACCAACCGGTGAATCAACTGCACAAATTATTTACCTGTTAGCTATACTGTGACCCCTTATCTTGGCTGACGGAACAACTATGCCGACACCTGGCGCACCAGATATTTCAACTTTCCAAGGACTCATCCTCGCCCTGCAGCAATATTGGGCTGCTCAAGGCTGTATCATTTTACAACCGTATGACATGGAAGTGGGTGCTGGAACCTTTCATCCAGCAACTTTCCTGAGAGCAATAGGCCCCGAACGGTGGAACGCGGCTTATGTTCAGCCGTCGAGACGCCCAACAGACGGACGTTATGGGGAAAACCCTAATCGAGGACAACACTATTATCAGTTTCAGGTTGTCATGAAGCCAAACCCACAGAATCTCGTTGATCTCTACTTCGGATCTTTGAAATATCTTGGGATTGACCCAGAGATTCATGATCTGAGACTAGTCGAAGATAATTGGGAATCACCGACTCTCGGTGCATGGGGGCTCGGTTGGGAGGTTTGGCTTAACGGAATGGAAGTCACTCAATTCACCTATTTCCAACAAGTTGGTGGGCTTGAGTGCTATCCCGTAACAGGTGAGCTGACCTATGGTCTTGAGCGCATCGCAATGTATCTGCAAAACGTCGAGTCAATGTTTGACTTGGTTTGGACTAAAACAGCTGAAGATTCCGTAACGTACGGAGACGTATTTTTTCAAAATGAGCAGGAAATGAGTGCATACAATTTCGAGCACGCTAATACGGATTGGCTGTGTAGTGCGTTTGATGAAGCAGAGGTTGCTTGTCAGCGATTATTGCAGTCTTCGCTTCCATTGCCTGCATATGAACAAGTTCTTAAGGCTAGCCATACATTTAATCTACTCGATGCAAGGCATGCGATTAGCGTGACGGAGAGACAAAGATATATCTTGAAAGTAAGAAACTTAGCCCGCCAAGTCGCTGAGAGTTATTTTGAGTCAAGAAAAAGCGCCGGGTTTCCTCTAGCTAACAATAGGTTAAGAGCGGAAGTATTGGAAGGGACCAGAGGATGACGACTTTTGTGTTTGAACTTGGTTGCGAAGAACTTCCCTCCTCGTCACTTCCCTCTTTGAACTCCCAATTCAAGCAACTATTCGCTCAAGAGCTGAATGATGCATTGTTGGGTTACAAGTCACTATCTGTGATCGCTGCACCTCGTCGGCTTGGTGTTGTCATTGAGGGCGTCGACCAGGCATCTGAGGACAAACTATTTGAACGGAGAGGTCCCGCGTTTAAAGCAGCATTTCAAGGTGATGAGCCAACTAAAGCACTTCTGGGTTTTTGTCGCGGCCTAAACATTAAACCCGAAGATACCTCAGTCATTGATACCGAGAAAGGCCAGTGGGTGGTTTATCGAGGTATCGAACAAGGAAAGTCTGCGTCAGGGGTATTGGGCGATATTTGCCATACTGTAATAGCAGATTTAGCATTATCAAAATCGATGCGCTGGGGAAACGGTCGTGATGAATTTCCAAGGCCTGTCCATTGGGTTTTAGCAATGCTCGATAATGCCATCGTGCCATTGACTGTATTCGGAATAGAAAGTGGAAATAAAACCTTCGGGCATCGATTCATGGCACCAGCATCGATCGAGTTGCAATCAGCGAGTGAATACCGTGAACGCTTAACTCAGGCGTTTGTCATTGCCGACTTTGAAGCTCGGAAGGCAGCTACCTGGTTGACCATTCAATCGACCGCTGAATCGAATGGCGTTACGGTGGAGGCGGATGATACGCTTCTTATAGAGATTAACTGCTTGGTCGAGTGGCCGGTTGGTCTATGTGGTGAATTTGAAGAGCACTTTTTGGATGTACCGGACATAGCTCTGATAGCGGCGATGAAAGGTCACCAAAAATATTTTCATACCAGAACTGGCAGTGGCAATTTATCTAACAAATTCATCACAGTATCCAACATCGAAAGTCGCGACGCATCACAGGTAATTGCAGGAAACCAGCGCGTCATTCGCGCCCGTTTGTCTGATGCCAAATTCTTTTTCGAAACGGACAAAAAACTTTCGCTTGAATCGCGGCGTCCACAACTAGAATCGATTACGTTTCATCCCAAACTCGGGTCTCTTGGGGAGAAAACCAACCGCGTTTGCAATTTGGCCTGCAAGATGGCGTCGGCAGTCAATGCTGATGGTGCTGTGATGAAACGCGCGGCGGATCTGTCACGGTGCGATCTAGTGTCAGAAATGGTTTTGGAATTTGATGAACTCCAAGGCCAGATTGGAACAATTTATGCGGCACTTGATGGTGAGTCTCGCGAAGTCAGTCAGGCAATCCAGGGACTGTATCAGCCGGCTGGCGCATCGGATTCCGTCCCTAGTGATGTCTATGGAAGTCTGCTCGCATTAGCGGATCGACTCGATACCCTCGCCGGGCTTTTCGCTATTAATCAACCGCCAACAGGTAGCAAAGATCCCTTTGCACTGCGTCGGGCCGCAATTGGACTACTTCGCCTAAATGAACATCCTTTGCTCCAATTTGATCTGACTCAGTGGATCAATCAAGCATTTGACGCACAACCGGTAGAGGCCGCGGTCGGTGCGCGTGCGCTAGTAATTCAATTTATCAATGATCGTGAGCGCATTCGCCTGACTGAATCCGGCTACCCACACGATCTCGTCGTGGCAGTGCAAGCAACTAATGGTTTATCGACAGCAAGCACGGAAAACCGGGTCAAGGCATTAGCGGAGTTTTCGGAAAAACCAGAATTTAATGCCGTCGTCACAACTAATAAGCGCTTTGTAAATTTATTAAAGGGATCTGATCAAGGTGTCGACCAGATTCAACCTGCACTTTTTGAACATCCTTCAGAATCGGCGCTTCATGAGTCGGTTATCAACATCTCAAGTCGTGTCGCCGACGCTGTTTCACGTGAAACAATTCCCGAGGCGATATCGGCACTTCTCGCAATGAAACCAGCCACCGACGCCTTCTTTAAAAATGTGATGATCAATGCAGACAATCAAGCGATTCGCGCGAACCGCCTCGAACTTTGCCGATCTGTGCGCGATGTTTATCGATTGGTAGCAGACTTTAGCTTGGTTCAGCAGTAATCCCAAATGCCAACGATTGTTCTCGACCGCGACGGCGTTATTAATTATGACTCCGATGCGTATATCAAAGATCCGGGCGAATGGTATGCCATTAAAGGATCTTTGGATGCAATCAAACGCCTTAACGATGCAGGCTATGACGTGTGCGTAGCAACTAATCAAAGCGGCCTAGGCCGAGACCTATTTTCGATTGACACCTTGGCGGCCATCCATCAGAAAATGATCAGCGAACTGGAAGCACTAGGGGGGCATATTCAAGTAATCGTGTTCTGTCCACATCATCCAGATATCGGTTGCGGCTGTCGAAAGCCGGAACCAGGGTTACTTCAAGCAATAAATGCACAGTTTCAACTCGATCCAGATACTTCATGGATGGTTGGAGATACAGGAAAAGATATAGAATGCGCTAGCCGGATGGGAATCCGGAGCGCGCTTGTGAAAACCGGCAAGGGGCAACGCGAACTGGATAATGGAGTTGTTTCACGTGAAACAACTCCAATCTTTAATGATCTCAGCGAGTTTGTTAACTGGCTTTTGTGAGCCCTTAAATATCCAAATTTGAAACATTTAATGCGTTCGCCTCAATAAACTCACGACGTGGCTCCACATCGTCACCCATCAAGGTCACAAAAATCTGATCCGCGGCTATCATGTCCTCAACTGTCACTTTCAGCAGACGCCGCGTGGCGCTATCCATCGTCGTTTCCCAAAGTTGCTCTGGATTCATTTCGCCGAGCCCTTTGTAACGCTGAATCTGTGGGCCACGCCTCGCTTCTGACATTAGCCAATCGTATGCCTGTTCGAACTCAGCTGTTTCCACTGTTTTATCGCCCCGAGATACTGTCGTACCTTGATCCATCAACCCGACGAGCAAGCCGGCAGCTTTCGCAATCTGCTCAAAATCTCCGCCATCGAAAAATTGATGACTAAAAACGAAACGATCCGTCAGGCCATGCTGAATCCGCTCAATGATAATCCGGGACTCACTGCGCTCTGGATCAGGCTCAACTGCGACTCTAAAAAACATCCCTTCGCGGGGGTCACTCGGCAATTGCCCTGCAAGCTCCGAAGCAAACTGCTGCATCCGCGTGTCATTACCTAAGTCACGAAGAGTGACCGGGTTCACAAACAGCATTCCATGTAACGCCTCATACGGATACAAACGATATAATTTCTCCGCGACGCTCCGCCCCCCACGATAAATTTCAATTAGCCGCTCGAGGACTTCCCCGGATATGGAATCACCCGAGGATAGGTTAATAGCGGCGCCATCAAGAGCGAGGTTAGTGAGATATGCGTCGAGCGCACCCTCGTCCTTGAGATACTGCTCCTGTTTGCCTCGCCTCACTTTATAAAGAGGAGGTTGGGCGATATACACATGGCCGCGCTCCACAACTTCTTTCAAATGGCGATAGAAAAACGTTAGCAATAATGTCCGTATGTGGGCCCCGTCTACATCCGCATCCGTCATAATAATGATTTTGTGGTATCGAAGCTTCTCAATATCAAACTCAGGGCCGATCGAGCATCCAAGTGCTGTAACAAGTGTCCCCACCTCTTGCGAACTCAGTAACTTATCAAATCGCGCCTTTTCGACGTTTAAAATCTTCCCTTTAAGCGGCAAGATCGCTTGCGTTTTCCGGTCTCGACCCTGTTTTGCCGATCCGCCAGCGGAATCACCCTCCACAAGAAACAGTTCCGATAACCCTGGATCCTTTTCCTGGCAATCGGCCAACTTTCCCGGCAATCCTGCAATATCTAGTGCGCCTTTGCGACGTGTCAGCTCTCGTGCCTTCCGAGCCGCCTCACGCGCACGTGCAGCATCGATCATTTTTGCAACAATCTGTTTGGCTTCCGAGGGACGCTCAACGAGGAATGCTTGGAAAGCCTCTCGCATCTCTTGTTGAACCGCAGTCTTAACTTCTTGTGAAACAAGTTTGTCTTTTGTCTGTGACGAAAATTTAGGGTCAGGCACTTTCACTGAGATGATCGCAGTTAAGCCTTCTCTAGCATCATCTCCTGACGTGGCTACCTTCGCTTTTTTCAACAGCTGCTCTTCTTCTATATATTGATTTAACGAACGGGTTAACGATGCCCGAAACCCCTCAAGGTGCGTGCCACCATCTTTTTGTGGGATATTGTTGGTATAACAAAAAATGTTTTCCTGATACGTGTCGTACCACTGAAGAGCCACCTCAACGCAGATACCATCATCCCGTCCCGGTGACAAGAAATGAAACACGTCACAAATTGCGGTTTTGTTCTTCCCGAGATAGTTAACGAAAGCCGATAGACCGCCCTCGTAGTTAAAGATCTCAGACTGACCGCTTGCCTCTTCAGTCAACTGAATCGTAACCCCTGAATTCAAAAAAGACAGCTCGCGCAGCCGCTTCGCCAAAACATCGTAGCCAAACTCCGTGATAGCAAACGTTTCAGCCGAGGGCTTAAACCGAACGGTTGTTCCAGTTTCGGACGTTGTGCCCACCGACCCCAAGGCCGCCTGCGGCTCCCCGTGCCGATACTCCTGCTCCCAGACAGACCCATCTCTTCTAACGGTCAACACAAGACGCTCACTGAGCGCATTGACCACAGACACACCGACCCCATGCAAACCACCGGACACCTTATATGAGTTCTCGTCAAACTTACCGCCTGCGTGAAGAACAGTCAGAATAATCTCCGCCGCACTTTTTCCCTCTTCATGAGCATCTACCGGGATTCCTCGCCCATTGTCTTGAACGGTGACAGACCCATCTGTATGAATAATTACATCGATTAAATCGCAATAGCCCGCAAGCGCCTCATCTATCGAGTTATCGACCACCTCAAACACCATATGATGCAACCCAGTGCCATCATCCGTGTTGCCGATATACATCCCCGGGCGCTTCTTGACAGCCTCTAGCCCTTTGAGCACTTTGATTGAGCTTCCGTCATAGCTCGCTGGCGATTGGCCGTTTTCCATCTCTATTCCTTACTCCAATTCAACAGTACCGTGTTTCACGTGAAACACGTTGGCATCTCTAACACAATCACAACTCAGTCCGATGCGATCAATATCGACTCCCGTTGCAAGCACCTGAACTTTAGTTTCCAAGATTTCCTGCCAAACTCTGGATAAAAATTCCTTGTCTAACTCCGCTCCAATATCATCTAGACACAATACCGGCGAGATCCCAAGATTCACCGCAGCTTGCAGCTGCGACAACATTAGTGCCAGATTCGCCACCTTGAGCTGGCCCCTGCTTAAGGTATCAGCGGCCCGCTCTTCGGCCCGCCTAATGTCAAAATCTGCCCGCTGAGGGCCCGCCGCAGTAGTCCTCATTTTAACATCCCTTGACCGACTCTCTCTGAGCGCATCCAGCAATGGCATTGAGCCCCAACCGTTCTTATATTCCAGCTCAAGCTCGATCCCTAAATCTAATCGCTGACACAGCACCTCAAATAAAGGTTTCACACTATTAAGAAACGAACGGCGCCAATTATCCACGGCCTCACCAAATAGCGCTATCTGACGCTCCCAAGGCTCTAACACCCTCCCATCGAGTATACCACTCCGAAGCGCTGTATTCCGCTGTAAAAGAGCTCGCCTCAATGATGAAAAACTGGCTGCATTTCCATTCGACCAATGAAACGCTCCCCAATCCAGAAACCGTCGACGACTGCCTGGACTTCCCGAGATTAGATCGGTCACATGAGGGGTCAGATACAACATAGGCAAAACTTTACTCAGCGCCGCTTGCCCGCGGGCCGTGGCGCCATCCAACCGCAACTTACGATCTTCCTCGCGACTAACCTGGATGGCCATTCGATGCGTCCTCGACGCTTGAGTAACCTGACCAAATACTGTCAGACTCGGTTGATCAAAAGCGATCACTGAACGCAATCGCGATGTCACAAAACTTCTACCTGATGAAAGAATAGAGACTGCTTCGAGGACAGACGTTTTGCCTGCTCCATTACTTCCTAACCATATATTGACAGAAGGCCCGAGGGACAACGATGTCTCCTCAAGCCTCCGTACTTGATGTATATGGAGTGATTTGATCACTTACAAACGCATTGGCATCACAACGTATCGCCCGGTCTCGTCGCCAACCCCCAGGACGAGCGCACTTCGATTGTTATCCCCAAAGCGCATCTCGACCATTTCTGTCTCGATGGTTGCCAAGACATCTAACAGGTAACTCACATTAAAACCGATTTCGAACCCATCCTGACCAACAAACTCCACATCCAGCGACTCTTGGGCTTCTTCTTGCTCGGCATTGTTCGCCATCACATCAATCTGGCCCTGTGTCAACCGCAACCGCACACCGCGGTACTGCTCGCTCGACAAAATCGAGGCGCGCAGCAGAACCTCTCGTAACCGTTTACGATCAGCTCTGACCACGTGGTCTCCACCCTGTGGTACCACACGTTCATAATCTGGAAACCGCCCATCAATTAATACGCTAGTGAAAACAAATGTTGGTCCCGACACACGAAAATGACTCGTTGAAAACGACAGCTCAACTGTGTTATCAGCACTACTTGCCAATCTCGCCAATTCCAACACAGCCTTCCGAGGGACGATTAGCGACGACGGCTCCGATGACATGTCTTCTAACGCTGTTTGGTACAAACTCAGTCTATGTCCGTCTGTTGCTACCGTACGAAACTCGCCACCGCCGATAGAAAACAACATGCCGTTGAGATAATAACGCACGTCCTGTTGTGCCATCGCAAACTGCGTCTTCCCAATCGCATCCTGCAACGGGCCCTTCGCTAGCGCCACAGCCGTCAAATCGCCCCGTATTTCCAATCGCGGGTAATCCGCCGCTGGCAGCGTCGCCAATTTAAACCGCGAACGCCCAGACGACAAAGACATCTGATTACCATCCTGCTTAAATTGAACAACTGACCCCTCGGGCAACGCTTTTGCGATATCAACTAACTTCCTACCAGGCACGGTAACCGCACCGCCAGAACCGACTTCCACGAGCTCCATGCTAGTAGAGATCTCTGTATCGAGATCTGTACCGGTAACCACAGCACCGGTTGCATCAACCTCAATCAGTACATTGGCCAAGATCGCCATCGTTTGTTTGCGTTCAACCACGGCTGCCGCAGTTTGCGCTTTCTCGAGTAATTCTTCGCGAGAAACCGAAAATTCCATCATCGCTCCTTATCCAGTCAATGCCTTTAATAAGTTGCTGTAATCATCTCGAATTGCCAAATCAGTGTCACATAATTCCTTTATCTTTCTACACGCATGCAGAACCGTCGTATGATCGCGCCCTCCAAATGCTTCACCGATTTCAGGTAACGAATGATCGGTCAACTCCTTACACAAAGCCATTGCAACTTGACGGGGCCTCGCCACCGAGCGATTGCGACGTTTCGAGAGAAGGTCAGAAATTTTAATCTTAAAATAATCAGCAACCATCCGCTGGATATTATCGAGAGAAATTTGACGATCATGAACCGCTATTAGATCTCTCAACGTTTCCCTTACGAAATCAAGTGTAATCGTTTGTCCAAAAAAATGTGCGTTTGCCAACACACGTTTCAATGCACCCTCAAGGTCACGGACATTACTTCGAACCTTTTGCGCAATAAAAAACGCACAATCCCTTTTCAATTCAACGCCAGCTTCCTGCGCCTTGTTAATTAAAATTGCAACACGCGTTTCAAGCTCCGGCGGTTCAAGCCTCACCGTCAACCCCCATCCGAAGCGCGACTTCAGTCGATCCTCCATATTGTCGATCTCTTTTGGATACCGATCTGACGTCAAAATAATCTGTTGCTCACCCTCAAGCAGACTATTGAACGTGTGAAAGAATTCTTCTTGAGATTTCTCCTTACCCGCAAAAAATTGAATGTCATCAATGAGTAATGCATCCACATTCCGATACACTCGCTTGAAGTCAGCAATTGCATTAAGCTGCAACGCCTTAACCATATCTGCAACAAACCGTTCAGAATGGACATAAATGATTTTCGCTTTCGAATTCTGCGAACGAATCTGATTGCCAACAGCATGCATCAAATGGGTCTTTCCTAGTCCTGTATCCCCGTAAAGAAACAAGGGGTTGTACTCAGATCCTGGTTTTTCTGAAACACGTTGTGCGGCCGCTTTAGCCAATTGGTTTGACTTACCCTCAACAAAATTACCGAACCGAAAGTCTAAATTGAGGCGGTTACTGTGCTTGATTGACCCTTCAACAACCGCTGGCTCACGATCCTGCATCTGAGAAGCGTTTTCTTGTGCTCTGCGCTCCTTCCTTTTCTCGGGCTTAGCGGCTGACACCAAACTTGGGAGCGACCTGTCACCAGCGTTCGATGAACCCACCCTGACTGAAACGTGGAAAGTGCCACCCACATGCTGCGAATAGAATGACTGAATTCGGTCGAGATAGCGGTCCGCCACCCAATCTTTGACGAAGCGATTAGGTGCAAACAGGTAAATGGATTGCGCACTCTCTTCGACCTGCAGCGGTTTTATCCATGTGTTTAACTGCTCAGCTGTCAATTCTGAAGCAAGCTGTTCAACGCAAACATCCCAATTCATTGATTGATTTCTCCGTAACGGGGATAAGTTATGCACAATCTCTCCCGCCAACGTCAATAGCGTCACGTCACATATTTATTAAACCTCTGATTAATATATGAAAATTTCTTTTTTAATGGTTTTGTGGATAGCTTTGCCAAAACCGCTTAAAACGCCGAAAAAACTGGTTTAAAAACAATAATAAAAAGCTGATCTGTCCAACTATCCACAGCCAAAGCCTGCCTATAAATTAGTCAATAAAAATTGAGGTAATTGCACCAACTCGACAAACTCTTTTAATCAATCCTATCTTCAGATATTATCGCAGCGCCAAATGGTTAATTAATAGGAAAAGAGTCATGAAACGTACGTTTCAACCAAGCGTCCTTAAACGCGCTCGAAATCATGGTTTCCGTGCACGCATGGCCACCAAAAGCGGTCGTCAAATTATCGCCCGTCGCCGCGCGAAAGGTCGTAAGCGCCTATCTGCTTAATCGGATCGCACCATGGCGGTAATCTCACTGCCGTCGCGAAGTGACTTTGATAATGTCTTTTCAAGCCCCGATGCTAAATTCAATTCTCGGGATTTTTTGGTTTTAGCCAAACGGAACGGTCACCTCTGTGTGCATCGCGTTGGTTTCGTAACCTCAAAGAAAAAAATTCGCCGAGCGGTCGATCGTAATCGTTTCAGAAGAGTCTTTCGAGAATACCTGCGGACCGAATTTGTTGCGCCAACTAGCGACATCGTAGTCATTGCACGGAAGATTCCTGACTCCCTGCGCTCTTCACAGTTCAGAGACGAACTTCATCATGCGCTCACAAAGCTTTCTAAACGACTCGGAGCAACCGATGCAAGTTAATCGTCTTTTCAGCGCTTTGGCGATTGCGGTAATTCGTTTCTACCGGTACTTTGTGTCTCCATTAACTCCCCAATCCTGTCGGTTTCAACCAACTTGCTCAGCATATATGATAGAAGCAATCGAGCAGCATGGTGTGATCAAAGGATTATGGTTGGGAATAAAACGAATCAGCAAATGTCATCCCGGCCATCCTGGCGGACATGATCCGGTTCCTGAATACAACGGAAATACGAGACAACATTAATGGATATTCAACGCACTGGTCTTCTCGCAATCCTCGGCATCTTGACTTACGTTCTCTTTCTTCAGTGGAACCGATATACAGAAACGAACCAACAACTCACCCAAGTTAGTGCTGCACAACAATCGACTATCTCCCAACCAAACCCAACCAATGAAATTCCTTCAAGGGACAATCGCTTGGAAGCACCCGTCGCACCCCTAAAGGCAAATACTACCGGTGATCTCCTCCTGATAAGTACTCCGATCACCGACATCACAATCGATCTAACTGGTGGTGATATAATTCAGGTACTGCTCAAGGATTACCCGGTTTCGTTGAGAGATCCTAATAATCCAATCGCATTACTTGATACGCTAAATCGGACGTATGTTGCTCAAAGCGGGCTCGTGGGTACCGATGGTCCAGATGCGTCATCAACCGGGCGACCTATTTATCAAGCAAAGAAAAACCAATACGTCATTGATGCACCGACAGACGTTTCCATTCAAACGACGTCTCAATCAGGTCTGATAGTTACCAAAACTTTTTCAATTGACCCTACTCGTTACGATGTTCAAATAACTCACACAATTCAAAATACTTCCGATACCGCGAAAACTGTTTCGCCTTTTGTTCAGCTGAAGCGAGATAACTCTGCCGATCCCTCAATTCAAAACTCGATGGGCATGCAAGCGTTCTTGGGATATGCACTTCGAACAACTGAAGAACGATATCGCAAAGTATCGTTTTCAGATTTTGAAACGACAGCTGATGCTCGGAATCTCAATATGGAATTAAAAAGAGATTCAGTAGCCGGCGGATATCTCGCGCTCTTACAACACTACTTCACGAGTGCTTGGGTACCCACCGACGATCAAACCCACTTGTATTCTTTCCGGACTAACCAAGACGGACATTTCATCGGTAGTATCATCAGTCCAGACATCGTTATTCCAGCAGGTGAAACTCAACAGACTGTAGCAACGCTCTATGCCGGGCCTAAAGATCAAGACACTCTAGAACTATTATCACCAGGTCTCGAGCTCGTGGTTGACTATGGATGGCTCTGGTTTATTGCTCAACCTTTGTTCTGGTTATTAAAATTTATGCACACATATGTGGGTAATTGGGGCTTCGCAATTATCTTAGTTACAGTCGTTGTGAAGGCCGCTTTCTTTCAATTGTCTGCTGCAGCTTACAAATCAATGGCTAAAATGCGGAAGTTCACGCCTGAGATCACGCGCATGCGTGAACTCTATGGTGACGATCGTCAACGAATGTCAAAAGAAATGATGGATCTTTACAAGCGTGAAAAGATCAATCCATTGGGCGGCTGCTTACCGATTCTTGTGCAGATGCCCGTTTTTATCGCATTGTATTGGGTCCTGCTCGAAAGTGTTGAACTTCGCCAAGCGCCTTTTATTCTGTATATCGAAGATCTCAGCGTCAAGGATCCATATTTTATCTTGCCACTGTTAATGGGCGTTTCGATGTACATCCAAACTTCTCTCAACCCAACACCACCGGATCCAATGCAGGCTAAAATCATGAAGTATATGCCTGTTGCATTTACTGTCTTTTTCTTGTGGTTCCCGGCTGGACTCGTTCTCTACTGGGTTATCAACAATATTCTGTCGATTGCTCAGCAATGGGTAATTACCAAATCCATCGAAAAAGCTGATCCTCAGCACTCATGATCCGTTCTGATACGATCGTCGCATCGGCCACAGCACCAGGTCGTGGGGCGATCAGTATCATCCGACTTTCTGGCCCCCAATGTGTGCAGATCGCACAAACACTAAGTGGCAAACTACTAAAGCCTCGAATAGCCACCTTTGGATCAATCATCTCCCAATCTGAAGTCATCGATACTGGTATTTGGATTTATTTTGCTGGTCCACATAGCTTCACTGGCGAGGATACTGTTGAGTTCCAAGGACACGGCGGTCCAGTTGTCACACAAACAATCCTGCACTTAATGACTCATCTTGGTGCACGACTTGCAGAACCAGGGGAATTCAGTCAACGCGCTTTCCTCAATGGGAAGATCGATCTGACTCAAGCAGAAGCAATCAGTGATTTAATCAATGCTTCATCGGTATCTGCTGTCAAAGCAGCCAACAATTCTTTACAAGGCAACTTTGCTGATCAGGTCAACTCTATTATCTCGCATCTCATCACTCTGAGAACACAAATCGAGGCGCATATTGACTTTCCAGACGAGGATATTGAACCCCAAAGCATCAACGCATTTTCCCTAGCAATCACCGATATCAAAACCGATATCGATAAGCTAGTACAATCCGCTCATGAAGGCGCAAAACTCAATCGATCAGCTGAAATCGTATTAATCGGTGAACCAAACGCTGGAAAAAGTTCATTACTCAACGCGCTCGCTCGAGCACCACTCGCCATCGTGACTGATATCCCTGGAACAACCAGAGATTTAATCCGCCACGAATTGTTGATAGATGGGCTTGAAATACGAATCACTGATACGGCGGGTATTCGTTCCACAACCGATATCATAGAAACTGAAGGTATCAATCGAGCAATCAAAGCACTGCAAGCAGCGGATCTAGTGCTCTGCTTATTTGATGAGCGCCATCAACAAATTTCTGAGGACACCGTTCAAAATCTAATTGGAATACTTCCAAATATTCCTGTTGGCCTGTTGAACACCAAGATTGACATACATCGCAAACCCATCAATAACCAGACTCGTTACCCACTATTGGAGGTCTCTTCTAAAACAGGGGAGGGCTTACCGGAGTTCCGAAACTGGTTGCTTGAAAAACTCAATTTAACAACTCACGCAGAAACACCATTTTTGGCTAGACAACGTCACTTGGAACACCTGAAACACGCGAATTTGCATATTAAAGCTGCCGACCATCACCACGTTGCGGTCGAAACGATCGATCTCATTGCCGAAGACTTGCGCTTGACACAGAATGCGCTGTCCGAGATTACTGGACGCTTCACATCCGATGATCTTTTAACTTCAATCTTTTCCACATTCTGTATCGGCAAATGATGTGGATATGAAGGCGCTTTGCTCCATGAAGAACTTATGGATAATGATCAGCGTGAATAACTCGACCTTTTGTACACCACTATTAACATCTTGTGCTAACCCCCTAGGTGTTCATATGCACAGTATTAAGGATCAATTAAATAATTGATAACACGATTAAAAAATATCTTTTCCACATATCCAAACATCCGTAATATAAATAACTCCAATAATACTTTTCTTTAGATATTCTTTTATATATATGGATTACACACGTTTATATGATGTCATCGTGATTGGCGGTGGTCATGCTGGTACAGAAGCTGCTCATGCTGCTGCTCGTATGGGCAGTGATACATTACTTATAACTCATTCCATAGAAGCGTTAGGTCAAATGTCTTGTAACCCAGCAATTGGTGGAATCGGTAAAAGTCACCTTGTCAGAGAAATAGATGCTTGTGACGGACTCATGGCAAAAGTCATAGATCGAGCTGGTATCCAATTTCGCGTGTTAAACCAAAGAAAAGGGCCAGCGGTTAGAGCAACACGCGCCCAAGCTGATCGCATGCTCTATCGTCAACACATGCGATATGTGCTTGCAAACACACCGAATCTTACGATCTTTCAACAACCTGTATCTGATCTTCTGATTGATAATGATCAAGTCAAAGGTGTTGTATTAGGAATGGGACTTAAGCTCTATTCCAGAACAGTAGTAATAACAGCTGGAACATTCTTAGCTGGTCAGATTCACATTGGGATGAATCAACAATCTGGTGGACGTGCTGGTGATC
This sequence comes from uncultured Litorivicinus sp., assembly GCA_902541775.1. GTDB lineage: Bacteria > Pseudomonadota > Gammaproteobacteria > Pseudomonadales > Litorivicinaceae > HIMB30. The sequence continues at coordinate 70,267 of CACBSE010000002.1, forward strand.
CCGCATCCAATGATTTAGCAAATTCTCTGCGCGGTAGACCATTCCGAATAGCACGTCTGAAGACTGGAACACCACCGAGAATCGATTCTCGTTCTGTTGATTGTAAAAATCTTCAAGAACAACCAGGAGATACGCCAACTCCGTATCTATCAATGATGAGCACAGGAGATGAACATCCGCAGCAAATCCCATGCTATCTATCCAGAACCACTGAAAAAACACGCGATATTATTTTAGAAAACTTACATCTTAGCCCGATGTATGCTGGTGTCATCGAAGGTGTTGGACCACGTTATTGTCCTTCTATCGAAGATAAAATAGTACGCTTTGCTGATAAGCCTACACATCAGGTTTTTCTAGAGCCCGAAGGTTTAAATTCTCATGAGTTATATCCGAATGGTGTCAGCACGTCGCTGCCCTATGAAGTTCAATTAGCTATTGTTCGCTCGATGGAGGGATGCGCTGACGCAATTATTACTCGGCCAGGTTATGCGATTGAATATGATTTCTTTGATCCGCGTGATTTGAATTCGACTTTAGAAAGTAAGATCGTAGCAAACCTTTATTTTGCTGGCCAAATCAACGGGACGACAGGTTACGAAGAGGCTGGTGCACAGGGTTTGTTAGCTGGAGCGAACGCAGCTTTAAGAGCACAAGATCGAGAGTCATGGGTTGTCGGACGTGACGAAGGTTATTTGGGTGTAATGGTTGACGATCTGATTACGCTGGGAACACAAGAACCTTATCGAATGTTCACCTCACGCGCTGAATACCGATTGGCCTTACGTGAGGACAATGCGGACACTCGGTTGACAGAGAAAGCATGGACGTTGGGTCTCGTTGGCGAAGAACTATGGCAAAAGTTTAACGATCGACAGGAACAAATACATAACGAATTAAGTCGATTAAAGTCAATTTGGGTTCGACCATTAGATCCCTGTACAGAAAATCTTAATCGGGTGTTAACCGCGCCTCTATCGAAAGAATCAACAGCACACGATTTGTTGAAACGCCCCGAAATTCATTATCAAGATTTGGTCGAATTGGCTGATATTGGCTGCCATAGTGATCCCTCAATCTCATCGCAAGTTGAAATTTTAGTGAAATATTCCGGCTATATTGATCGTCAAACAGATGAAATTAAGAAATTGAAAAAAAATGAACAGGTTCGCTTACCGACAGACATCGATTACTCCAAGATTGTTGGTTTATCGAATGAAGTGAAGCAAAAGTTACTCGATCATCGCCCAGAAACAATTTCACAGGCTTCGAGGATCTCAGGTGTAACACCCGCGGCTGTTAGTTTGTTACTGGTTTATCTGAAAAAACTTGAATTGAGTCATCTGGCAAGTTAATGGGTCTAGTTGACGGTTTAAACCACCTTGGGTTGTCATATTCAAAGAACCAATTAGTCAGCTTGCAGATCATTCTTAATGAGCACTTAAAGTGGAACAAGGTATATAACCTCAGTGCACACCGAAATGAAAAAAGTGTTTTAATTTATCAAATATTAGATTCTTTGACCCCACATGAATTTATTCGCGAGGGGAAACTACTTGATATAGGAACCGGCCCTGGTTTTCCCGGATTACCGCTTGCATTATTTTTCCCAAATACACATGTGACGATCATAGATTCCAACGATAAAAAGCTCGCTTTTGCTAAACATATCAAAGCCCTACGCAATATCAGTAATTTGAAAATTATACATAAACGAATCGAAGAATTACCAACAACCCAACAGTTTGATCAAATAATCAGCAGAGCTTTTATGCATCTCAATGGTATGATCGAATGCTCGCTCTCTTTCCTAAAGCTCGATGGAGAGATCTTGGCAATGAAAGGCGCGCAAGCGGAAAACGAAATAGTTGACGCACAATCAACGCATGGCACTTGTGTGATTAGATTACATAAGTTGCCTCATATTGTAGATGAACAGCGGATGTTGGTAGTAGTCAAACAGAGATCAGAATGACCCGAATTATTGCGATAACAAACCAAAAAGGCGGTGTTGGAAAAACAACCACATGCGTAAATTTAGGCGCCACTCTAAGCGAGATGGGTTACCAGGTGCTGGTTATCGATTTCGATCCCCAAGGCAACGCGACCTCAGGTTCAGGGGTGTTAAAAAATACAATTGATCATGATGTACGCGGCTTACTACTTGGTGAATCGACTTTCCAAGAAACCTGTACTCTGAGGACTGAAGCTGGGTATGACTTGCTACCGTCAGATATTCAACTGACTGAGGCAGAAGTTGGCTTGATTGGTCAACCAAGGGCCCAATTTAGATTGAGAGATGTCCTTGTTGAACAGGCGGACAGTTATGATTTCGTGTTAATTGATTGTCCGCCGGCATTAAGCATTTTGACAATTAATGGGTTGATTGCTGCTGATGGCGTCATTATACCGGTGCAATGCGAGTTTTTTGCGCTCGAGGGAATTACCGCATTGATTGAGACGATCGATCAAGTTCAGGGCAGTCATAATTCAGATTTGGTGATTGATGGTGTTCTTCGGACAATGTATGACCCGCGAACTAGTCTGACCCGGCAAGTTTCCCAGCAACTCGAACAGTTTTTCGGTGACCGGGTTTTTAAAACGGTGATTCCTAGAAATGTTCGGTTGGCAGAGGCACCGAGTCATGGGTTACCAGTATTACGGTACGATCGGTTATCAAAAGGGGCTTTATCTTACCTTGCCTTTGCCACTGAATTACGTAAACGACTTAGATTGAAAAAAGCAGCATGACCCAAAAAAAACGCGGACTTGGTTTTAATCCTCTTTTAGGTCTCGATCAATCAACGGTGGATGCCGTTCTTAATACGGGACAGTCGCCGCAAGATTCCACACGTTTTAAAGGAACAAGAGGTTTGATCCAACTTCCTATCGAAGAAATCATTCCGAATCCATTTCAACCACGAACACGTTTTAACGAACTCGAACTAGACGAACTATCGGATTCCATTCGCCAACATGGTGTGATGCAACCAATTGTTGTACGTCGGACGGCGCGAGGGTTCGAGTTAATTGCGGGTGAACGTCGTTGGCGGGCGAGCCAACGAGCAGGACTAGGCGATATTCCTGCAATCATACGTGATCTCAATGATCGGCAAGTCGCTGCTTTAGCACTGATTGAAAATATTCAAAGAGAGCAACTGACTGCGATAGAACAGGCGCGAGCACTGGCTCGTATGCGCGATGTATTTTCAATGGATCAGACAGCGTTGGCGGCAATGATTTCATCGAGTCGATCGAATGTAGCCAATCTGCTGCGCCTGTTGAATTTGGCTCCAAGTGTTCAATCGATGCTGGAAGCTGGAAGCTTAGAGATGGGGCATGCGAGAGCGCTGTTACCTCTTCCCGAAAACATACAACAAAAAGCTGCAGAGGATGTTGTGAAATTACAACTTTCCGTGAGGCAGACTGAAGCTTTGGTCAAGCGATTGTTGTCCGATGACACGGCACCATCAGAAACCGATGGTAAAGATCCGGATGTCAGTCGGTTGGAAAGTAGGCTTTCTGATCGCCTTGGCGCAACTGTTCAAATCAAAGTGAAAGGTGGTGGAAAAGGGCATATTGTGATTGAGTTTGGTTCACTTGACATCTTGGATGGCATCGTTGCGCGTTTAAAAGTCAAAGATTAAAATACACTACCTTCGACGTAGTTTTGATGATTGTCATTGATCCGACACATTGGACTGCATATACTCCCGCGACAAATGGATGGCGATCAGCTTGAAAACCCACCCAGTGGCGATCGTTTTTTTGATGCAAATTGCTTTGACGGCGGGCAGTTCGACCATCGCTTATACAGTTTTGGGCCCAGTACATGCGTTTAGTGTCGTAGTGGGAGGAAGTGTTGCGATCATGCCACAGAGCCTTTTTGGCTTTTGGGTATTTCGGCAACGCGGTGCCCGCAATGCGCGAGCAATAGCCAGGAACCTATTTGTAGGCGAAGGGCTTAAGTTGAGTATTACGGCAACACTTTTTGCAATTGTCTGGTTGAACGCCGAATCGTTAAAAGCCGTTGCAGTATTTGCCGGGTTCGTTATAACGGTCTTGGCCGGACAATTGAGTCTTCCTTTGATCTTGAAAGGGAAATGAATACATTGATTGGGAACAGTAATGGCGCTTCAAAATCCAACACCAAGTGAGTATATTCAGCACCATCTGACAAACCTGACATATGGTTATCACCCTGACAATGGGTGGTCTTTCGCCCATGGTGCACAAGAAGCATCTGAGATGGGATTTATGGCCATTCATGTTGATACCATGGCTTGGTCTGTTGGTCTTGGCATTCTTTTTTGTTGGTTGTTCCGCGTTGGTGCGAAGGCGGCACATGCGGGCGTACCGACGGGCGTTCTCAACTTTGTCGAGTTGATGGTCGAGTTCGTTGATAAATCTGTCAAAGAAACTTTCCACGGTAAGAGTAGTCTCATTGCGCCATTAGCACTGACTATCTGTTGCTGGATCTTCCTGATGAACCTCATGGATTTGGTTCCGGTTGACCTGGTGCCGTATTTATTTATGTCTACCGGCGTCGAATACATGAAAATTGTTCCGACCACCGATGTTAATGCAACGCTAGGCATGTCCATTGGTGTGTTCTTGTTGATCATTTTTTATTCCATAAAAATTAAAGGTGTTGGCGGGTTTGTGGGTGAGTTAACGCTTCAGCCATTTGGGAAGTGGATGATCCCGTTCAATCTCTTGCTTGAAGGGGTCGGTCTGATTGCAAAACCAATTTCATTGGCTCTTCGGCTATTCGGTAACTTGTATGCTGGCGAGTTAATTTTTATTTTGATTGCATTGTTGCCGTTTTACTTGCAGTGGTTCTTGTCTGTTCCTTGGGCAATCTTCCACATCTTAGTAATTGTGCTTCAGGCATTCATTTTCATGATGCTCACAATTGTTTATTTGTCGATGGCACATGAGCATCATTAAAACAACAATTAAATATTAACGTTTTTTTATTGGAGGAAACATGGAAACAGTAGTTGGAATGACCGCGATCGCCGTAGCACTACTTATTGGTATGGGAGCACTGGGAACCGCAATAGGATTCGGTATCTTGGGTGGAAAATTCTTGGAAGGCGCCGCGCGTCAGCCAGAAATGGTTCCGATGTTGCAGGTAAAAATGTTCATTGTTGCTGGTCTTCTTGACGCCGTAACAATGATTGGTGTGGGCATCGCACTGTTTTTTACATTTGCGAACCCTTTCCTGGCGCAGGTTTAAGACGTCCCGATCCTTTGGATGATTTAACCGACCGCGAGGTGTAATTGTGAATCTAAATCTGACCCTTATCGGGCAGCTCATCGCTTTTACGATCTTTGTCATCTTCTGTATGAAGTATGTTTGGCCGCCTATTTCCGCGGCCCTGGTAGAGCGCCAGAAGAAGATCGCCGAAGGCCTTGATGCTGCCGACAAAGCGGCTCGTGATCTTGAAAGCGCAAAATCTCAGATCGAAGATGAACTGAGGCAAGCTCGAACTCAAGTTACTGAGCTGTTAGAGCAGGCGAATAAAAGATCGTCACAGATCGTTGAGGAAGCACAAGATAAAGCAAGAGCCGAAGCCGAGAAAATTATGGCATCAGCTCAAGCCCAAATTGCTCAAGATGCAGCTCAAGCACGTGAATCACTGCGCGCTGATGTTGCTAAGTTAGCTGTTGTTGGTGCAGAGCGTGTGCTAGGCGCAACTGTCGATCAGGCTGCGCATAAAAAGCTGTTAGCCGCGTTGGCTGAAGAGCTTTAAGGAGACGACCGATGGCAGAACTCACTACGATCGCTCGACCCTATGCCAAAGCGATATTTTCGCACGCTGTCGCTGCAAAAGCTGAAGCAGCATGGAGCTCGTTTTTGCAGAAAGCCTCTTCAATCACTGTTGATGAAGCAATGGTTCAAGTGCTAAAGAATCCGGCCGTTAAAGCCGACGCGAAATGCGGGATTCTGAGGGACTTAACCAACGATGTGGCAGTAGATGGTACGGATGCATTGATGGAAGCGCTAGCGTATTACGGGCGCCTTTTAGCTTTGCCTGCGATTTCAACAGAATTTGAAACTCTTTTGGCACAAGGTCAAGATGCTTTGGAAGTGACAATTACCAGTGCATTTCCTTTGGAGAACGATGAGATTCAGATTTTAGAATCCAAGTTGAAAGCGCGTTATGCAGGCAAATCTATTCGTGTTGAGACGGCCGTTGATCAATCGTTGATCGGCGGTTTCGAGATTCGATCGAGTGATACTGTAATTGACGCGACGGTTCGAGGGCGGCTCTCTAAAATTGCCGAATCCCTGACCGCTTAAGCAAAGAGAATTTGAAAGGAAAGTTTCATGGATCAATTGAATCCTTCTGAGATCAGCGAACTGATCAAACAGCGAATTGCAAAGGCAGACATCGCTGTATCAGCAAAGAATGAAGGAGCGATCGTATCGGTTTCAGACGGTATCGTTCGTATTTACGGTCTTGCCGACGTCATGTACGGTGAGATGATTGAATTTGAAGGCGGCGTTTACGGAATGGCGCTTAACCTTGAGCGTGACTCTGTTGGTGCCGTTGTACTTGGTGATTATCAGAAACTCGCTGAAGGGCAGACAGCGCGCTGTACCGGCCGTATTTTGGAAGTCCCTGTGGGGAATGGTCTTCTAGGTCGTGTTGTTGACGCACTTGGAAACCCAGTCGACGGAAAAGGCGACATTGAATCTGATAGTACCGACGCGATTGAGAAGGTTGCGCCGGGTGTTATTGCCCGTCAATCAGTTGATCAGCCTGTCCAAACAGGTCTCAAGGCGATCGATGCGATGGTCCCGATCGGTCGCGGTCAGCGCGAACTCATTATTGGTGACCGTCAGACTGGTAAAACTGCAGTCGCAATCGATGCGATCATTAATCAAAAAGGCACAGGCGTAAAATGTATCTATGTTGCAATTGGTCAGAAGCAATCATCAATTGCATCGGTTGTTCGTAAGCTCGAAGAGCATGGCGCTATGGCTCACACCATCATCGTTGCTGCCGGTGCGGCTGATCCGGCAGCGATGCAGTTTTTGGCTGCGTTCTCTGGTTGTACGATGGGTGAATACTTTCGCGATCATGGTGAAGACGCTCTGATTGTCTACGATGACTTGTCAAAGCAAGCGGTTGCATATCGTCAGATTTCGTTGTTGCTTCGTCGTCCACCTGGCCGAGAGGCTTACCCAGGTGATGTCTTCTATTTGCATTCACGCTTACTCGAGCGGGCGGCGCGAGTCAATGCGGACTACGTTGAACAACTCACCGATGGGAAAGTTAAGGGTCAGACCGGCTCGTTGACGGCGCTTCCAATTATTGAGACTCAGGCGGGTGACGTCTCTGCGTTTGTACCAACGAACGTGATTTCGATCACAGACGGTCAGATTTTCCTTGAGACGAACCTCTTCAACTCAGGTATCCGTCCAGCGATGAACGCCGGTATCTCGGTATCACGAGTAGGTGGAGCGGCTCAAACAAAAATCGTTAAAAAGCTTGGCGGTGGAATTCGTCTTGCGCTTGCGCAGTATCGCGAACTCGCGGCCTTTGCTCAGTTCGCGTCGGATCTCGACGACGCAACACGTAAGCAACTTGAGCACGGTCAGCGAGTAACTGAGCTGATGAAGCAAAAGCAATATAGCCCACAGTCTGTTGCTGAGATGGGCCTTGTGCTGTTTGTTGCGAACGAAGGTTTTCTTGATGACGTCGATGTAACAAAAGTCGTTGCGTTTGAAGCGGCACTACTTGACTACTTCAACTCAGAGCATGGAGCGTTGCGTGATGAGATCAACCAGTCAGGCGATTACAACGACGATATCGCGGTGAAGCTCAAGGCTTGTGTCGAATCTTTCAAATCATCACGGACTTACTAAAGCTGGATAGGTAAAGGGCACAATATGGCAGTCGGAAAGGAAATTCGCACCCAGATCGGTAGCATCAAAAATACTCAAAAAATCACGAGTGCGATGCAACTGGTTGCGGCCTCAAAGATGCGTAAAGCCCAGGAGCGCATGGGGGCAACTCGCCCATATGCGGATCGTATACTGGAAGTGATTGGTCACTTGGCCCACGCAAACCCGGAATACAATCATTTGTACCTGGATGAGCGAAAAGTAAAGCGCGTCGGTTATATCGTCGTATCGACTGATCGCGGCCTATGCGGTGGATTAAACGCGAATCTCTTTAAGAAAGTTGTTGCCGAACTCGGAACACATCATGGAAATGGTGTAGAAGTTGATTTAGCCGTCATTGGGTCAAAAGCACTTGGTTTCTTCCGCAGTTTTGGTGGGAACGTGGTCGCCACGGCAGGCCAGGTTGGTGACCAACCGGTTGTTGCTGATTTGATCGGTAGCGTCAAAGTCGTAATGGATGCTTACGAAGCATCCAAGATCGATCGCGTGTATGTCGTTTATAACCATTTTGTGAATACGATGACGCAGAAGCCAACAGTGCAACAACTGTTACCGCTTCCAAAAGATCAGTCGGATGATCTGTCTGCGAATATGGGCACGCATTGGGACTACATCTACGAGCCTGACGCTCGTGAGGTTTTGGATGCTCTTCTTGTTCGTTATGTTGAATCACTTGTTTATCAGTCAGTGGTAGAAAACCTGGCTTGTGAGCAAGCGGCGCGGATGGTGGCTATGAAAGCTGCAACTGATAATGCAGGTCAGTTGATCGACGATCTTGAGCTTGTCTATAACAAAGCTCGTCAGGCAGCGATTACACAAGAAATTTCAGAAATTGTTGGCGGTGCTGCAGCACTGTAGAAACGGATTGTTTTAGGAGAAATACGATGAGTAGCGGAAAGATTGTCCAGATCATCGGCGCGGTTATCGACGTTGAGTTCCCGCGTGAATCAGTTCCTCAGGTTTATGACGCGCTGAACGTTGAAGGGAAGCCGATTGTTCTTGAGGTGCAACAGCAACTCGGTGATGGGATCGTTCGCACGATCGCAATGGGTTCCACAGAAGGGCTATCCCGAGGGTTAGATGTTACCAACACGAATGCGGCGATTTCTGTCCCAGTCGGTACAGAAACCTTGGGCCGGATTATGGATGTACTGGGTAACCCAATCGACGAAAAGGGCGACATTGGTGAAAAAGCGCGCATGCCAATTCACCGCACAGCCCCTACGTTTTCGGAGCAGTCTGCATCAACAGAGTTGCTAGAAACAGGTATCAAGGTCATCGACTTGGTCGCGCCATTTGCAAAAGGCGGCAAGGTCGGACTGTTCGGCGGTGCCGGTGTTGGTAAGACCGTTAATATGATGGAGTTGATTCGTAACATTGCGATCGAGCATTCAGGCTACTCAGTGTTCGCTGGTGTCGGTGAGCGGACGCGTGAGGGTAACGACTTCTATCATGAGATGACAGAGTCAAATGTGCTTGACAAAGTATCACTTGTTTATGGTCAGATGAACGAACCACCTGGAAACCGTCTTCGTGTTGCGCTGACGGGCCTTACAATGGCCGAATACTTCCGTGATGAAGGTCGTGACGTTCTGCTTTTCGTCGATAACATTTATCGTTACACACTTGCTGGTACAGAGGTTTCTGCTCTCTTGGGTCGTATGCCCTCAGCGGTAGGTTATCAGCCAACGCTGGCTGAAGAGATGGGTGTTCTTCAGGAGCGCATTACATCGACTAAGACAGGTTCGATCACGTCGATTCAGGCGGTCTACGTACCTGCTGATGACTTGACTGACCCTTCGCCCGCGACAACATTTGCTCACTTGGATGCAACGGTAGTTTTGAGTCGTAACATTGCGGCACTTGGTATCTATCCAGCGGTTGATCCATTGGATTCGACTTCACGTCAGCTCGATCCACTTGTTATTGGTCAAGAGCATTATGATGTTGCACGTAACGTCCAATCGATCCTTCAGCGTTATAAAGAATTGAAAGATATCATTGCTATTCTCGGTATGGATGAATTATCTGAAGAAGACAAGATGACTGTTGCACGCGCTCGTAAGATGGAGCGTTTTCTATCACAGCCATTCTTCGTCGCGGAAGTATTCACCGGTTCTCCCGGTAAATATGTTTCTTTGAAAGACACAATTCGTGGATTTCAGGGAATCTTGAATGGTGAGTATGATCATCTTCCGGAACAGGCGTTTTATATGGTCGGTGGTATCGACGAAGCAGTGGAGAAGGCGAAGAGTCTCTAAGGGGTTCTCATGGCAACTACCATGAAGTGTAATGTTGTATCAGCCGAACAATCACTCTATGAGGGTGAAGTTCAGATGGTTATTGCTTCAGGTGATTTGGGTGATCTCGGTATTACGCCGGGTCACGCCCCTTTGATCACCTCGCTTAAGCCAGGTCCAGTCCGTCTCGTATTTGAAAATGGTGACGATGAATTATTCTTCGTCTCCGGTGGGTTCCTTGAAGTGATTCCATCGCAAATTACCATTCTGGCCGATACAGCAGAGCGCGCAGAAAATCTAGATGAGGCGGCGGCGCTTCATGCTCAGGAGGAGGCGAAGCGGCTTCTTGATGAACAACAATCTGAGTTTGATTATTCACGTGCCGCAATCGAATTGACTGAAGCGGTTGCACGCATTCGTGTGATCGAACAGCTGCGCCAGCGCCGTGCTTAATGTTGTCATTTTGGCTGCCGGTAAAGGCAGCCGGATGCACTCCTCCTTACCCAAAGTCCTGCACGAAATCGCAGGTGAACCACTGCTTGGATACGTTTTATCAGTTGCCCAATCGCTAGTTGACCATTACGGTGGTCGAATACGCGTGGTAACTGGTCATGGCGCCGCTCAAGTGGATCCTTTTGTTATTGATCGTGGCGCTGAGGTCATTCATCAGAATGAACAGTTGGGCACAGGCCACGCGCTACAAATTGCGATTCAAGGGTTCGACACTGACGGACAAACCGTGGTTTTGTGTGGTGATGTTCCTCTAGTCTCACAAGAGGATATAGAGCCCTTGATCGCAGCAGGGAAATCTCGGCTCGCGGTGCTGTCCGCAGTTGCTAGCGATCCAACTGGTTACGGTCGTATTGTGCGCAACGACGATGGCAAAGTAATCGCCATTGTTGAACACCGCGATGCCTCTACCTCACAGCGCGATATTTGCGAGATTAATACTGGTATTTATGCAGCTCCGACTTCGTTGTTTCAGGAGCTCCTCCCACAATTAACCAGTTCAAATACTCAGAATGAGTATTATTTGACAGATTGTGTTCAGTTAAGTGTTGGTGCGGGACGCGAAGTCCACGGGATTCCGGGCACAATGACAGCAACTATGGGTGTCAACGATCGTCAGCAGCTTGCTGATCTCAACCAACTGATTCAAAGAAAACGCCGGTCCGCGTTAATGGCTCACGGTGTGACCTTAGTGGATCCTGACACCGTGTACCTCAACGGCCGACATCTCGAGATCCATCCAGATACTATTATTGAACCGCATGTGACGCTTAATGGGCCAATCTCAATCGAATCGAATGTTCGCGTCGGGTTTGGTTGTCACTTAACGAACGTTGTGATCGGTGAATATTCTGTCATTAAGCCATATACAGTCGCAGAATCAGCCACTATTGGCCGTGAAGCTCAAATTGGCCCGTTTACTCGGTTGAGACCAGGAACAGAGCTCGCAGATACCACCCACGTTGGTAACTTTTGCGAAATTAAAAATGCGAGCGTAGCCGAGGGCTCCAAGATTAATCATCTCTCCTACGTCGGCGATGCGGTGATTGGTCGGCACGTCAATATCGGCGCAGGCACAATCACCTGCAATTATGACGGTGCGTCGAAACATCAAACGACTCTCGGTGATGATGTATTCATTGGATCCAACACGAGCTTGGTAGCACCCGTTACGCTTGGTGATCAGGTGACCACAGGGGCGGGGTCCGTTATCACCAATGATGTCGAGTCTCAAAATCTTGCGCTTGCTCGCAGTAAACAGATTAATATCCCTGGTTATCAAAGACCAAAGAAAACCAAGGGTTAAAGCATGTGTGGCATTGTTGCAGCAATCGCTGAGCGTCCAGTTCAATCAATTTTGCTTGAGGGCTTAAAGCGCCTGGAATATCGTGGATATGACTCAGCTGGTCTGGCCACACTGGCTGGCGGCCATATTCAGCGAACGCGAGCTAAAGGTAAAGTTGCTGAACTCGAGTCACTGTTAGGTGATTCAACGGCCAATCAAGGTATCGCACACACCCGCTGGGCCACACATGGCGTTCCAAGCATTAAGAACGCTCACCCGCATCAGTCAGGGCGTTTTGCCGTTGTTCACAACGGTATAATTGAAAACTACGAGTCGTTGAGGAGCGAACTCTCTGATTTTGGATATACCTTTGATTCAGATACTGACACCGAAACCGTTGTACACCTTCTTCATCACTTAAGCCAGACACACGATAGCTTCGATGCTGTTGTGGCTGCGGCTATCAAGCGACTTGAGGGGGCCTTCGCTCTCGCGATGCTTGATGAGCAGACTCCAGGAGTCTTGTGGGTTGCGCGTCAGGGTAGTCCTCTTGTTATTGGCGTTGGTCACGGTGAGCAATTTGTTGGCTCAGATCAACTGGCGCTACTTCATGTGACGGATCGCTTTATCTTCCTTAACGAAGGTGACTCGGCAAAGCTCAGATCTCATACACTTGAAATTTATGATGGTGATCGTCGGTTGGTCAACCGGCCTCTGGTTCAGGCTACCACCTCGAGTGAGCAAGCATCTAAAGGGCAGTATCGTCACTTTATGGCAAAAGAAATCCACGAACAGCCCAACGCCGTGCTAACGACGCTTCAAGGACGGCTCGGGAAGAATCAAATTCTGACTGGCGTTCTCGGCCCATATGGAGATCAACTGCTAGCAGAAGCCAAGGCTATACAAATCGTCGCATGCGGTACTAGTTATCACGCGGGACTTGTTGCCAAGTATTGGATTGAAAGTCTGGTCGGTATTCCTTGCCAGGTCGAAATTGCAAGTGAATATCGATATCGAAAAGTTGTCACGTTACCGAATACATTATGGATTGCAATTTCACAATCGGGTGAGACAGCAGATGTATTATCAGCACTCCGCCATATCGATTCGACGAATGTTTTGAAGACTCTTGCCATCTGCAATGTGGCAACATCGAGTCTGGTTCGCGAGACTGACCTTGCGTTACTTACCGAAGCAGGCCCCGAAATCGGTGTTGCAAGTACCAAAGCTTTTACCACGCAATTAACAGTTTTGTTGTTGCTCGCGGGTCTGATGGCTAAAAATCAATCGGTTCCGGAATTCAGTGAATCGAACTTTGTTCAGGCCCTTCAGCAGCTCCCACGCATACTAGAAAAGGTGCTTAGATTAGGGTCCCAAATTCGGGCTATTTCTGAGCAGTTCATCGATAAGCAACATGCCCTCTTTTTAGGGCGAGGCACTATGAATCCAATTGCAATGGAGGGCGCCTTAAAGCTTAAAGAATTGTCTTATATTCACGCTGAAGCGTATCCTGCTGGTGAGTTAAAACACGGTCCTCTGGCACTCGTCGATGAGTCAATGCCAGTCGTTGCTGTTGCCCCAAATGACGAACTGATAGAAAAGCTTCGGTCGAACCTGTCAGAAGTCAAAGCGCGTGGTGGGCAGCTCATCGTATTTGCAGATTTTGCGGTTGCGACAGAGGCCTCTGATGAAATCACTCAGTGTGTAATGCCAGAGACAGATCCGTTGATTGCACCTATCGTCTTTACATTGCCGTTACAGCTTCTCTCTTACCATGTTGCAGTGCTTCGTGGCACGGATGTAGATCAGCCGCGTAATTTAGCCAAATCAGTCACAGTTGAGTAAAATGTTGAAACAATTAAATAACACACTGATAAAAGTTTTTTTAATTGGGTTTTTATTCTTTTTTCCCTCGATTTTGAGTGCTCAATATATTGATACCAAATGGACCGTCACAGGATATTTTGGCGAGTTGTGGTTCGCCGAGGAGGAAGACATTCTCGGCAAGTACCAGGAATTTTACAAAGGATGGGCAGATGGTGTTTTCTATTCCTGTGATTACGCAGGGCAATCTGCAACTTATAATACTCATACAATTGGAGAATTCCTTCTGAACAAGGAATTTGAACTTGTCAATCAAGAGAAAGCGTTTTCTAAAGTTTTTGAAGAAAATGGTCTGGTAAATGAAAATACGGAGGTTTTTGTTCATCGGATTACATGCAATGGAAGTAAAGTTACCGACAGGAAAGTATTATATCCTTTCATAACAGTGGCTGGTTCTAACAAGGCATTTTATGTCTATGAAGGAGCGATAATTATCTTCACTTTTGAAAAGTGAATCACCTTCTCACACTAGAATTCACTATTTCTTAAATCCAAAATCACTGATCAAAATAGTCTTATCGACAACCTCCATGCTGGAGTCTGACCATACCGGACGATAATCTCGGTTCAGCAATTCTTCCTTTGCTAACCTTTTCTTCAACATTGAATGTACGTGCGCACCTCTGAACTTCTTATCTCGCACGGTCAGGCATCCTTCCTTGTTTAACCACTCAGCAATAGTATCAAAGGTCATTCATTTGTCTCGATGCTCTGAAATAGCTTGATACAGGAATAACTAGCAATGACAGTAGTGGTTCCCCGTGAGGACAAAGTTAATTTCCTGCGCTTAACATTCTCTTCAAAGTTTCAATAGAGGTATTTTTCAATTCGTTCCATTTACTTTGGTTATTGATTATTGTTTCTGCCTCCTCCATCAATTGTCTTGCGAGCATCCTATAACAACCAACAACTTCTTCATAAACATCTGAAGTAAAATTTTCAGTGTTATGGGCATTGATTATCTTATCTGCATTTCCACCGAGTATTTGGTCTGCTACTTGCAAATCATTTTGTTGATATCCTCCAGAAAAGGCCTCTGAAAGATATGCTGAATATGCAATATTTGCTGCAACATCAAACGATTGCTCATTACCCAAATAAAAATCCACAGCACCATTCCCTATCACAACACCTGCGCACGCAGCAAGATTGTCCAATTTTTCGGTCTGGGCTTTTGCAAAAGAAGTCAAAAATAAAAGCACCAAGAAAGTGGTAAATACTGATGTTATTTTCCTCACGACAAAAATCCTTTATTTATTGGAGAAATGTCATACTAAAACAGAGATTTAATATCGTCCAATTGCACCCAATCTGTCATCGTGGAGTAATAACCGTATTTGACTCTCGGCCTTTGTGATACGGTCCTCGGATGAGAACAGGTTGTTAACGCAAGCGAGAGAATAATTACTTTTGAAAAATATCACGACTAATACGCTTTGGTTCGTTGTCACTTTCGGGCTTTCATCCGCGAGCTTGGCGTCTCCCTTCCAGTTGGTTTGTAAATCTCAGGACACTGAGATGCTGGTTCCTCTTTCAGTTGATCTTGGGCGGCAAGAAGCCAGTTTCGGTGGGATTGAAGAGCGTCAACCACTGGATTTTCAGTCTGATCAATTTATCGTTTGGTCTAAAGTCATTCAATACAATGAGGGCCTTGAGAATAGCTCTGTATCATTCGAGATATTCATGTTTGACAGGCTCGATGGAGAATTAACGACAGAGTTTGTAAGTACGGATAAACCGATGAATGAAATGCTGGGCGAGACTCTGTTTTATTCATGCCGCAAAGATGAGAAAGTCTTGTGACTGTGAGGTTTAAAGCGAATGTCTCAGCGATTTATCCGTCCCTATCATACCCGGCATTTAGCCGCGCTCTACTGTGTTTGGACCAAGTATTTCTTGGATGTTTGAACCGTATACTGGTTGTTTTCAATTCTGTTAGCAACTTGATTGGGCCTTGTGGTTAATTACACCGGAAGACGAGTATTTGGAATCAAGTGAGCAAATATGGAATTCTAGAGTCTCTTTGGAGACCATTGTCTGGCGGACAGAAGGTCCCACTGATGAGTGATCAACATGGTACGGTTTTTGGACGGTCTTAGGTCATCTTTGAGGGTAGATGTGCACAAAATCGATGCAATTGTATGGATATTTAAATCGCGAATTGTCGAAAGTCAGAGAGATCTTTTTTACGTGATTGATCCAACGTTTGGTACATATATTTGATGGAGATTTTCGATTGTTGAATCAATTATTTTTTCGTCTTCTCCATTTCAGATTCAGTTTAAGAAGCTGATAAAATAAAAAAAGAATGATTCCGGTCCCAATCGTATCGCCAACGATGAAATGCAGGGTGTATTGCAGTGCTTGATCCAACGGCACCACGCCCGATACCGTCTTATTTATCGCAGATAAAATTCCCGTGCTAAATGATAGCAGCAACGCAAAAATCATTGCCCCCGTGATAGTTAACTGATTTTTATCAAAATCACCGAATACGTCCCAATTTGCGTTGTTGAGCAGATACAGCCACAACGGATAAAGCAACGCGACGATCAGATTGAACATCACCATTTCTAAGATGAGGTCTATAGGGCCTAGTTGTAATGAAATGTAGGTTCGCCCAATCAAAATGACTGGCAAGAACCACCAACGGAGCAGATAGAAGGACAAAAAGATTACCCCAGCCGGCAAATAGGCCATGCTTGCGTATTGCGTGATTTCGAAATTCAACAAACTTTCTACTGGATAAATGATGTGTCTCTGGACCTCGAAAGCCACTAATACGCTAATAATTAGCATTAGTACGAGTTTTGGGCGGTTATTGAGTATTCTGAAGAGCACAAGCGTATCCGTCTAAATATCGATTTTCTAACTTTTTTGAAAGTGCCCTTTAAAATCGAGAGTTGCAACCAATCATTGGTATCAATCGCACGAGTGAGGTATTGAAATGGGGTTATCGACTGAACGCGCGTTGAATCTACTGCGAGTGATCGAAAAAGCAGAAGAGATCTCACAGCGCGAGTTGGCAGAACAGGTCGACGTCAGTTTAGGTACTGCGAATCAGACGATTCGGGCGCTTGTTGGTGCGGGTATTCTCGAGACTAATATAGTCACGACATCCAAGGGCAAGCGCGGGCAAACTTATCATTTGACTGCGACAGGCCAAGAGCAGCGCAAGCAACTCGCACAACTCCGGATTAAAGAGTGTGAGCAGGATATCCAGAGTCTAAAAAGCGAAATTAATACGCTCAAACAAGAAATTTGATGATTTATCATTTTACGCACGAGCCGATTCGGAAAGAAATCGATTCCTCTGGATTCATTGGACTTGAAGGGTGCAGGCTTGAATACTTTATCGAAGCAGGACTTCACTTAAATCAGCCTCGTTCGTCTGAATTGAGCTATCAATGGCGAGCAACCAAAAAGGATTACAAAGCTCGTGGCCGATATGTTTGGTTTACTGAGCAGCCGTTTTGCTATTCGATGGGGAATCCGGAAGTTCAAAAAGTAAGATACGCATTCAACTCAAAAGACATTCGTGCATTTAGTTGGCCATCGATTATGGAGATGGCTTCTTCCGACAAGAGACGTTTTGCTGCGATGAAAGCAGTGAGCGAATATGGAATGAGCCTTGGCGATGATCCTTTTAAGTGGTGGGTTACCTTCGAAGAAGTCTCATTGGATCACTGTCAGGAGGTGACTGTCGTCGGAAACTTCCCAGCGGCTGCATCATCATAGATTGGTCGAGATGATTGGCGTGATCAACCCGCCGATTAATAATCCGACAATGTAACTCATGGATGCCGATACAGTTCGTTTTCTTGAAGACCGTTCTCGATCGTCGGTGAATTCAACGTCGTCAAATTCACTTTTGAAAATCGAGGCCGGGAGACTGTTCGAATGGATAGGCTCAGAGACGTGGGCCGACTGGCTGTAAAGCTTAAAAGCCCAAAAGAGGCAGGGAGCGATGCACGCGACAACAACCAAGATCAAAGTGTTACCTAACACAAATCCCAGGCTGAATCCGAAGATCAGAGCGAGCAGTGATGAAACAACAATCATATCTCTCTCCTTTTTAGCGACACGTATATTAACAACATATTGTGGTCCACTTCAGTTTAGACTACTACATCTAGTGAAACAACGTTGATAGGATTACCGAGTGAATCAATATTTTCATGATTTGATCGTTGACACGGATGGGTCTTCGATGCACTCGATTACAGGTGAAGTTGAAAAGTTTGTAAGAGACCAAAGACTCATAGGTGGGTTATGTCAGCTGTCAGTTCTTCATACATCAGCCTCATTGCTCATCCAAGAAAATGCCTCAACAGATGTACAACGAGATATTGTTCGATTTTTGGACTTGCTTGCACCGATGGAGCGAGGCCGGTACGAACATGAGCTCGAAGGTCTTGACGATATGCCAGCTCATTTGAAGACAGTTTTGACCCAGACTCATTTGACGTTAAGTGTTCGTGACTCTCGTCTAGTCCTTGGGACTTGGCAGGGAATTTTTCTCCTCGAGCACCGAACTCGCGGATCAAAACGACAAGTTCAAATCCATTTGGTTGGCTAGGCCTTACTATGATTGTTGTAGCGAGCCAAGAATCGTTGTTCGTTTGGTTTCGACATGCTGGATCAGAATTGCCTCGAGTCGTTTGGGATCTCTAGCCTCAAGAGCGGTAATCATTTCTTCATGTTCAGAGACCGCCTTTGCCCAGCTCTCGCGCGTCATTTGTGCAGAGAAGCGAGCGCGCCGTACCTTGGCAGAGAGACTGTTAATGGTATCCACTAAGGTTTGATTGCCACTTCCCTCGGTAATTAGTTCGTGAATCAGCTGATTAGTTTCGAAGTATTCAGTCACTTCATAATTTTGGTAATGCGTGACCATTTGATTGTGGATTTTCCGGATCTGTTTGATTTGATCGGTTTGCATGTGCACAGCAGCAAGTCGACCTCCTAATCCCTCGAGTGATGCCATGATTGGAAGAATTTCTGTGACGTCGTCTTGGCTGACAACGCTGACGATCGCACCACGATTTGGCTGAAGCTCAACAAGGCCCTCGGTGGCTAAAGAGCGAATGGCTTCGCGCAGGGGCGTGCGGCTGACCCCCATATTTTGGCAGAGTTCATTCTCGTTGAGGCGGGTGCCGGGTGCTAATTCGCCGGAATCAATAAGGAGTCTAAGCCGCTCTGCAACTTGAGCATGAAGTGGTGCTCGAACAATGACATTTGAATTCAACGGGTTAATCCTTTCTCAAATGTTCCGCCAACAGGACAGCGACATGTTCTGCCTGACGAGGCGTGTTGTCAGTAATCTGATGTCTACAACTGGTGCCGTCCGCGACAATTCGTGCGGTTGCATTCGCCTCGCGTACAGCAGGAAGTAGATTCAGTTCCGCCATTGCTAAAGATTCTTTCAAAGTCTCTTTCTGATAACCGAAATGCCCAGCCATTCCACAGCATGATGTCTCAATGACCGATACTTTCATTCCCGGAATCCGTTTAAGGAGTGCCTCTACCGGCGCCATCGAGCGAGCCGCTTTTTGATGACAATGTCCGTGAATCAGAGCTTCAGAACATCGGGCCTCGACCAGATTCAAGCTTGCTCGTTCTGCTTTCAGTTCATTTTCAATAAACTCTTCGAAAAGAAACGCATATTTCGCAAGTAATTGGACATCGTCACTTGGAAGCAATACCTGAAATTCATCGCGCAATGTCAACAAACAGGACGGCTCAAGACCCACAACTGGGACCCCTTTTCGAACCCACGGCATGACAGTTTCAACGAAGCGCGCTGCTTCTTCTTTAGCTTGGTCAATCAGGCCTGACGCAAGGAATGTGCGACCGCAGCAAACAGATCGATTGTCTGGTTTTGGCTCGATAACCTCATACCCCATCGCTTCCAAGACTTCACGTGCTGCATAAAGATTTTTTGTTTCGAAGGATCTGTTGAACGTATCTCCAAACAGAATCACAGTTGGCTTGTCGGTTATCGGTTTGCTCGCTGGCTCGCGATACGCTTTATCCCAGACTGGCAGTTGTCGATCTTTTGCTAAGCCCAGTATTTTCTCGGTTAGCCAAGGGAGCCCTGGAATCTGGTCACGGAGGTTTGCGAGCCATGGAGCCTTTTTTATCCATGGGGAATAATATGGCATGTAAGCAATCAGTTTTTCGCGGAGACCGATACCAAATCGCTGACTACGTTGGTATAGCACCTCTGTCTTCATTTTGGCCATATCAACGCTGGTTGGACACTCGTTCTGACATGCCTTGCACCCAACGCAGAGTTTCATGGTTTCCATCATCTCTTCGGATGTTAATGCATTGGGACCAAGCTGGCCCGATAAGGCCAGTCGGAGCGTATTAGCCCGGCCTCGAACCAAGTCTTTCTCATTTTTGGTTACGCGATGCGAGGGACACATCACGCCGGGATCGGTTTTGCGACAAGCCCCGTTGTTGTTACACATTTCGACCGCACCAGAGAAACCTCCCCAATCAGACCAATCAAACCCGGTATCGAAGGTTCCATGGATGGTCACTTGATCCGTATAGTCCGGCCCGAAACGAAATAATGTTCGATCATCATGTTTTGGTGGATCGACAATTTTATTCGGATTGAATATTCCTTGGGGATCAAGTCGCCCTTTGACTTGTTCAAATAGATTAATCATTTCTTGGCCGAACATATCCTTGTGGAATTCAGACCGTGCAATACCGTCCCCGTGCTCGCCTGAATGAGATCCCTTATATTCACGCACCATTGCAAACGCATCTTCGGCGACCGCCCGCAAGGCATCGGCGCCCATTTTTTGTTTTAAATTAAGTACCGGGCGAACATGCAAGGTGCCAACAGACGCATGTGCGTACCAGCAACCACTGGTCCCGTGTTTTTCAAAGACTTCCGTCAGTCGTCGCGTGTACTCAGCGAGGTCTTTGAGTTCAACTGCACAGTCTTCGACAATCGAGATTGGCTTGGCATCATTACGCATCGACATCATGATGTTGAGGCCTTGTTTTCTTACTTCCCAGATTTGTTTTTGGAATGCTGATTCCTCTGCTCTAACCACGGAGTCAGGTTGACCAAGGTCAGACATCATGACCTCAAGTTGGTTGAGGCGCTGAATATTTTCTGCCTGATCTTCCTCCGAAAACTCAACTAGCAAGAGTGCGTCAGGCTCTCCTTTGACGAACTGATTGACCGTCTTCGCAAACATTGGTATGTCACGTGAGAGATCGATCATTGTTCGGTCGACGAGTTCAACTGCAGATGGACCTAAGGTCACAAGATGTTGTGCGGCGTCCATTGCCGCGTAGAAGGTCTTGAAATGACAAACACCTAGTGTTTTATTCGTCGGGATTGGCGAGAGTTTGAGCTCCAGCTCTTCAAACAGACCCAAGGTGCCCTCACTGCCAACGAACAGATGCGCGGGATTGCAGGGAGTGCCTGGCCAGCATCCTGAGCCCCCTTTTCCATCCGGGATCAGAGCGTCAATGTTATAACCACCCACGCGGCGCATCAGTTGTGGGAGCCGAGACTCGATTAGATCTTTATGTGTCGCTCCAAGACAAAGAAGCTGGCCCCAAAGATCAGTTCGCTTTGCCAGATCTGATACGGATAGTCGTTGATCCTCGGGTGTTAACTCCTGCCAGTGTGCGACTGAGCCATCGGCTAGTAATGCTTTAACGCTCCGCACATTGTCGCGCATGGTGCCGTAACGGATACTTCGCGAACCACAACTGTTATTCCCTGTCATACCGCCAAGTGTTGCGCGACTTGAAGTCGAAACGTCGACTGGATACCAAAGACCTGTTGACTTCAGCTTTGCATTGAGATGATCCAGCACGATTCCTGGTTCAACATGGCAAACCCTTCTCTCAACATCGAGATGCACCAATTGATTGAGATATTTTGAATAGTCGATGACAAGCGACTGGTTGATGGTTTGTCCGTTTTGGCTCGTTCCACCACCGCGACCCGTAAGACAAATGTCAAATTCTGTCGCGATATTGATTAAAGTGCGAAGGTCATTTCGCGTTGTTGGGACAACGACCCCGAGTGGGAAAATTTGATAGTGACTCGCATCTGTTGCGTATCTGCCGCGATCAAACTGAGAAAACAGGATTTCGCATTGCGTATCGCTCTCGATTTGGTGTTTCAGCCGACGCAATTCACTGTCGTCTAACTGACGTGGTGAATTTGGTCGCAGGCTGTCAATCACAGGCGGAATAGTTAATGTGTTCATCGCTTTGTTAACCGGGTTTATTTTGCATACAAAATACGTTATTCATATTATCCTATACAATCACGTTTTAACAAAATCTGCGGGCAATGCCTAATCACCGTAAATACAAGGATTTAATTTATGGCCTATAGGGCGGGGCGACATTTTCTACAAATACCCGGGCCAAGCCCAGTACCAGATCGTATTTCTCGAGCGATTGATGCAGCCGTCATTGATCATCGGGGACCAGATTTTTCCGAACTGGGTTTGTCAGTTCTTTCGGGTATGCAGCGAATTTTCAAAACTCAGTCTCCTGTTGTGATCTACCCAAGTTCCGGAACTGGGGCTTGGGAAGCCTGCCTTTCAAACCTACTAAAAGCTGGTGACCAAGTGTTATTTTACGAAACTGGCCAGTTCGCGACCCTGTGGAAACAAATGGCAGATCGCTTGGGTATTGAAACTGAGTTTCTAGCAGGAGACTGGCGTAATGGTGTTGATGCGGATCGGATCGAAGCCCGACTACGCCAAGACACCCAGCAGGTGATTAAAGCGGTATGTTGTGTTCATCACGAAACTAGTTGTGGAATCACATCAGATATCGCAGCAGTACGTCAGGCAATCGATCTTGTAGGTCATTCGGCCCTATTGATAGTTGATAGTATTTCTGGTCTGGCATCAGTTAATTATGAGCACGATAAATGGGGTGCTGATGTGACTGTTTCCGGGTCCCAGAAGGGCTTGATGATGCCGCCAGGTTTAGGTTTCAACGCGCTGTCAGATCGTGCACTTGAGGCCGCTAAGCACGGTGGCTCAGAACGCTCTTATTGGGATTGGCAAGAAATGCTTACTTCCAACACCTCAGGATATTTTCCATACACGCCAGCGACTACATTGCTTTACGGCTTGAGAGAAGCGATTGCAATGCTAGAGGAAGAAGGGCTCGATAACGTCTTTGCTCGACACCAGCGTCTTGGGGATGCCTGTCGAGAGGCAGTCGCTGTGTGGGGTCTCGAAACGGTTTGCCAGAACCCGGCCGAACATTCGAACGCGTTGACAGGCATCATGATGCCCCAGGGTCATGATGCTGATCGCGTTCGAGGGGTGATTTTGGACAAATTTGATATGTCGCTTGGTACAGGGCTCGGAAAAATTAAAGGAAAAGCCTTCCGTATTGGTCATCTAGGTGATATCAATGATTTAACTCTCATGGGCGTCCTTTGTGGCGTGGAAATGGGCCTTGACTTGGCTGGCGTGCCGCATCAGTCAGGTGGTGTTGAAGCCGCAATGCGGTTTTTGTCGCGGTAAAACTGACTCCAAACATAAACAACGGAGAAAATAATGAAAAAACTACAACTGGCAACTTCGGTTGCTGTTCTGTCGGCCGCTTTCGCCGTCCCCTCATTTGCAGCTGATGTTACACTCAAATTTGGACACGTTGGTAAGCCAGGATCTTTGTTCGAAGCAAGTGTGAATGCATATGCTCAGTGTGTGAACGACGAATCTAACGGAAAAATTGAAGTCCAGACATTCGGTTCGTCTCAGCTTGGGAAAGACAAAGAGCTTTTACAAAAATTGAAGCTGGGCCAAGTTGACTTCGCTTTGCCTTCATCGGTGATGTCATCAGTATCTGATGA
>CACBSE010000003.1 GCA_902541775.1 uncultured Litorivicinus sp.
TCGACGTCTACCACTAAGTCGTTATCGATTCCTTCTTCCCCGAATTCGTTCACGATAACGGCGTACCGTCGTCCGTGTTGTTCCGTAAGTATGCGATTCAATAGTGTCGTCTTCCCCGCACCTAAAAAGCCGGTTAGGACGGTTACAGGAACCTGTGTGCTCATAGATAAATTTCCCTTTGATCGATTATTCCGCGATGGTTAGCAGTTGAAGTTTTTAACTGTTTTGTTATATTATAACATCTTCATTAATTATTTTGGAGTGGAAAAGGCCTCCGTTGTATTCCTCGTCGCTGAGCAAACTCACCGATCATGGGGGCCTAGATAATGAGTATATTCAAACCGAAAGTCGCCTCTACAAAAGTGAGGCAATTGAAAGAGCTGGTTCGAGATGCTTGGGCTTTACCAGAGGAGGTGGCTATTTCTGTTATGGAAGTCGAGTGTATGGAGGCTAACTGCCCAGACATGGAAACCAATATCATTTTAATGTCAGACGGGTCCGAATCACGCTTGTTCAAGGTATATAAGCCGCTAGCTGAGGTAACCCCTGATGATCTGTTAGGACTAAGAGAGGTGCTGTAGTGGTGTCCTTTTCATCGGAAGACCTTATTTTTTTAATGCCAGAGATTGGATCTGGGTTCCAACTTAAAGAGTATTGCAATGAATAAACTGCCTGTGACAGTGCTATCAGGTTTCCTAGGCGCGGGCAAAACCACTCTGCTTAGTCACATTCTGAATAACCGCCAAGACAAAAAGGTCGCAGTAATTGTGAACGATATGAGTGAGATCAACATAGATGCATCCGCTATAACCAACGAGGTCTCACTTAACAGGAGTGAGGAGAAGTTGGTTGAGATGAGTAATGGTTGCATTTGTTGCACCTTACGCGAAGATCTCTTAATTGAGATCAATAATCTCGCGGCGGAGGATCGGTTCGATTATCTCGTGATTGAGTCGACTGGTATTTCTGAGCCTCTCCCCGTAGCCGAGACCTTTACCTTTGCAGATGAGACCGGGATCTCACTTTCAGATGTGGCGGAGCTAGACACCATGGTCACTGTGGTCGACGCTGTGAATTTCTTAAATGACTACGATGAAGCTAAATACTTGCAGGACACAGGTGAGTCTCTTGGTGATGAAGATGATCGTTCTGTCGCCGATCTCTTGGTCGATCAAGTGGAGTTCGCTGATGTGCTCGTCATCAGCAAAACTGATTTGGTTGAACCCTCTGAGGTGGCAAGACTCTCTGCGATTTTAAGGACCTTGAATCGTGAAGCTAAAATCATCCCCATATCGAGAGGTGAGATCGATCTCGATCATGTTCTGAATACTGGCCTGTTCGATTTCGAAAGGGCTCAACAAGCTCCGGGATGGCTCCAAGAGATGCGGGGTGAGCATACCCCCGAAAGTGATGAATATGGCATCAGAAGTTTCACCTTCACTGCGCGCCGTCCATTCCATCCCGAGAAATTTTATGAATTTCTACATAACACTGAAGAGTTTGGAAAATTATTGCGTTCGAAGGGCTATTTTTGGTTGGCATCTCGACCAGAGTTCGCTGGGCAATGGAGCCAGGCGGGTGGCGTAGCGCGGTATGGTTTTGCTGGCATGTTCTGGAAATCTGTTCCTGAAGAAAATTGGCCCACCGACCCTGATTATCTGGCGTCAATAAAGAAAAACTGGGTGGAACCATTTGGTGATATGCGTCAGGAACTAGTATTTATCGGTCAAAATTTAGACGAGGAAACTATGATCGACGCCTTGGATCAGTGCCTTTTATCTGACGAGGAGTTGTTGAAAGGTAAGGAACACTGGGCAACGTTTCCTGATCCCTTTCCTAGTTGGTCCGAAGCCGCATGAATGGATCCCACGTAGCTATGCAATCGGACCTTGGCTTCGAGAAGAGAGGTCAACATGCCCGGGGCACTGAGCCAGAGATCCTGACCGAGATCTATCAAGACGCGGTTAATATTGCGGTTTGGGAAACTGAAATCTCCCCTAAGCTGGAGAGTGCCGTCAAAGCAGTTATGGCCTCGTCGCCCGATCTACGCCTTTCTGAAGTGATCTCGATTAAATCTGCTGAGAGTCAGCTCCAGCAGATGTTGGGTGCGGATGACGCTTCTGTAGAGTTGCGTAACGATATATTAGAACTAGTCGACATGTTCTGTTGCCTTTTTGGCCTTCAAAGAACGGGGCTGAGGCTCGCAACGTTGAATCGTGCAATGTGTCCTCGATTTCATGTTGACCATGTTCCTTGCCGGTTGTTGAAGACCTACAAAGGCATCGCGACACAGTGGATTCCTCATGCTGTTGTCGACCGTACGAAGTTAGGCGTAGAAAGTCACAACCAAACAGATGAACTGTCGGGGCTGTTCCAGAGCGAGACAGATATTGAAAATCTCAAGTCCGGTCAGGTTGCTTTGCTCAAAGGTGAGCGATGGATGGGCAATGAGGGTGCGGGACTGGTTCATCGTTCCCCAAGACTTGATGAGAGTGAACAGCGGTTTCTTCTTAGCTTGGATTTTTGTATGGAATAGTGGCTTAACGATTGAGTTCCACCAGCGAACGAATATACGATTGCGCGATTATCTAACGAATATCGTAGATATTTGCGGGAATAATATGAGAATAATTAATCCGAGAGTAATCACTCCTACAAAGGGTAAGGCGCCCTGAAATACTTTGCCAATCGATTGCCTAGATATTGCGCTTACTACGAACAGATTCATTCCTATTGGTGGCGTGATGACAGCCAGTTCCATATTTACGATTAAAATTATTCCAAAGTAGATTGGATCTATGCCCAAGTCGTTAAGTGTTGGAAGCAATATTGGTACAACAATCAATATGACAGATATGATCTCTAAAAAGCAGCCCAGTGCCAGGAGTAAGAGATTTATAGCGAGTATGAAAATAATCGGCGATATATCTGATTGTGTTATCAGTTCCGTTATAGCTTTTGGGATCTGCTCATAAGACAAGATATAACTCAGCACTGAGGTTGCCGCCATGATTATCAAAATCGTAGCTGCCATTGTTCCCGATTGCGTAAGGATTTTACTGTATTCAGTTAAACTCCCAGACCTGTAAATAGTAAACGAAAGTAAAGTTGCGAGTAGCACGGACATCGCCGCTGCCTCGGTTGGGGTAAAAACCCCACCATAGATACCACCGAGAATTATCAGAGGAAAACAAAACATAGGCAGGCCCATAAGCAGTGCCTTGCGACGGTCTCCTGGATCAAACAGTTTTTCTTCGGTTGCTATTTTTTTTGTTCTTGCCCAATCGCCGACCAATAGCACGAAAGCAAATAGCATTGAGCCGAGCATAAGGCCTGGGAGCATGGCTGAGATGAAGAGGTCTCCGACAGAAATTTCTACAACTGCAGCGTAAACAATTAAAGGGATACTCGGGGGAATTAAAATACCCAACCCACCACTCGCAGCTACCAAGCCGACCGCGAAACGCGCTTTGTAGCCATTTTGGATTAGTTGCGGAATCATTACTCGCCCGATTGCAACAGCGGTTGCCACGCTTGATCCACTTATAGCGCTAAATACCATTATTGCTACCACAGTAACGAGGGCTAGACCGTTTGGGAGTCTACCGCATAGAACGTTACTCGCTTTTACCAGTGCATCAGTTGCGCCACTACGAGAGAGAATCTCCGCTGACAAAATGAAAAAGGGAATGGCCACGAGACTAGACTTGTTTAGGAACCAAAACATGGTAGCTCCAGCGATATCTGGCTGCATACCCGTGATCAGCATGTATCCTAAACAAATAGCTAAAATCGAAAATGCGATCGGTAGCCCTGTCGACAGGAGCGTGATTAAACACAGACTAGAAGCAGTGACAATAGCGCTAGCAGTCAAATACGTGCTCCTTTGCCTAGTTGTTCAGCTTTATGGCTATCCAAAATTTCAAACGACCTCAAGCCCGATCGAATTCCGACGATACAGAAGCTTGTTGGCATCACGGCCATAATTGGCCAGATCATTACACCTAACGAAGAAACGGAGGTTTCTCCGATCATTTTCGAAAAAATTACGGAATCAGCGGTGAAATATGCGAGAGAAAAAGCGATAGCACATAGTAAGCCGTCGGAAATTCGATAAAGCATTTCCGCTGTGGTTTTTGAAAGAAATGAGTGGAGAATGTCGACCGAGATGTTTTCTCTTAAAGCATCGGCTCTAACGACGCCTATGAAAACAACTGTAATCATAAGATAAACTGATATTTCGTCAAACGTATTGAAGGAGATGTTGAATAAGTATCTAGCTCCCACTTGAAAAACGTTGAGAAGACTTGCTATGCCCAGGGCGACCGCGATAGCAATTTCCTCGATCTTTCCGAGGAAATAATCAATGTTCTTCAATCTCTCCATGGCATACCAAGAGGCTTGACCGGGCACTCGTATTGCCCGGTCGTCTCCATTTTTTTAATCAATTGAAGCTGCCATTTGCATTAACTTTTTAACGGCTGGATCTGCACCATCATGGACCGACTTCATTGCCGCCTGCCAACGTGCTATTTCTTTTTCCGATGCTGGAAGAACGCTGACTCCGTTCTTCGCCGCTTTTTCCAACGAAACATCGATTTCGCCATAAATTTCTTTTTGATTCCATACAGTTGCAACTTTTGCAGCGTCATTGATCTTAGTTTGCATATCACTAGACAATCCATCGTAGAACGATTTATTCATCGCGAAGATATACCCACCAAATACTAGTTTAATATCGGTAATGTATTTAAGAACTTCGTCCAACTTCATAGACACAGCGAAGCTAGGTGTGGTCACTGCTCCGTCAACGACGCCGTTTTGTAATGCCATATATACTTCATTACCAGGTATCACAGTTGGATTTGCGCCGAGGGCTCCGAGCATCGATTCGAGGGTTGCAGAAGGATAAGTTCGTATCTTCAAACCTTTGATATCGTCAAGTGTCTCCACCTTGGTTTTTGAAGTGAAAACGACAGTTGGCGTCTCGTACCAGAACCCAAGCGGTTTGAGTCCTTTCGCCTCAAGGTCTGCAAAAATAGAGGCACCAACCTCTCCCTCCATAGCTTTCATAAGATGCTCATAACCTCGGAATACAAGCGGGGTAGTGAGTAATTTAGCTTTGGGTGTGATCGATTCGTAGTAGCTGATGAAAGGTACGATAGCTTCCACCTGCCCCCGGATAGCTGCTGACACCTCTTGTTTGGATGGGATTAGTGAGGCCCCAGGATATGTCTCCACCGAAAGCTTGCCTCCGGATGTTGATTCCAACTCTTTTTTAAAGATCGCAACTGTCCGTGCCTTAAGGTGTGTGTCCGTGGTCTCATAACTTACACGGATTGTGTCCGCTGCCCATACGGGTGCCTGGGCTAAGATCGTAATCATTGCAGCAGCTGCACTAGATAACAAAAAACCTGAATATTTCATTGATTCATCCTCTTGTTCTTTTAGTTCCCTTATTTCGGAAATCAGCCACGCACCAAGGGAAAGTCGTACGTGGTGAGTTAGGAACGTCTCAGACTTAACTCTCCAACGTATCCTAATTTAGCAAACCAAGATGCCGGTACATATGTGGTCGCTGACATTTCCTCGATTACTGCAGGTCCAGTGATTACATGGTCTTGGGTTAAATCTTCACGAGCCCAGATCGGAACAATTTGGCTCTTTCCTGAAATATAAATTTGCCGATTTTCTTTTGGGTTTCCAGAGCCCCCTTTGACTTCTGTCCATATGGGAGATTCGACGGGTAATCGTGCAATTATCCGCACATTCACCAACTCAATAACTCGTCCCGTATCACGTCGACCATACTCTTTTTCAAAATTCTTCTCGAAATTCTCCATAATTTGGTCTAGCGACAAGCCCGGATCGACTGCTACTGTTATCTCGTGCGCCTGACCTTCGTAACGCATGTCCATCTGCATCTCAAAGTATATTTCTTCCGTGGATCTTTTCTCATTTTCGAACTCAGACCTTAGTTTCGAGGATAGCTTATTATTGAGGTGTCTTACCGTTTCTAGCGTATCCGTATTCATTGGTCGAAGAACAGTCTCTGATTTGTCTTTTGTCAATGGGGAACAAAGCGTTCCGAAGGCAGAGAATGCTCCCGGTGTTGGCGGTATAACAACTTTTTTTATTCCAACTTCTGCGGCAACAAGTGCTGCATGCAATGGTCCTGCGCCACCATAACTGACAAGAGCGAAGTCTCTTGGATCATGACCTCTCATTGCCGATATTTCTTGAACAGCCGCAGCTATCTTTGCAACGGCAAGACGTAAGATTGCCTCCGCCATTTGTTTTGGAGTAATTCCCGCTTTTGTCGCAATATTAGAAATCGCAGTGATTGCTTTTTCATAATCAATACACAGAGAACCACCCATCTGCTGATTAGCACCGAGTCTTTCCAACACTACGTTCGCATCAGTAACTGTCGGAAGAGAGCCCCCACGACCGTAGGCAGCTGGTCCGGGGACAGCACCTGCGCTTTCAGGACCGACTTGAAGACCGCCGCCGTCATCAAGTGAAGCTATGCTTCCCCCACCTGCGCCTACTGTGTGTATATCAAGCTGAGGTAATTTTATAATCATCCCTTCGAAAATTGTTTCTCGTTTGAGCGGAAACGTCGAGTTTGCAATGAGGGCAACATCACTGCTTGTGCCACCAACATCCAAGGTAATGATGTTTTCTAGATTAATCTCTTTTGCCAGGTGAATTGTTGCTGCCACACCCGCGGCTGGACCTGACAGAATTGATCGCACCGGTTGGCTCTTGACTGCCTCTGTGCTGAGGAGACCACCGTTAGAGCCAACTGTGTAAAAACTCGTATGCTTGGATCGGCGCTCAATTTCGTTACTTAGCGCAGATCCGTATCTAGCCATTACCGGTTGTACATAAGAGTTCATGACGCACACCGAAAATCGTTCGAATTCCCGTATTTCGTTAAGTACTTCCGTTGAAATTGATACATAGTCAAAATATGTGCCGAATAACTTCCCGACTTTTAGTTCATTAGCCGGATTTTTGAAACTATTAATAAAACCAATCGCAACAGCCTCTATTCCCTCGCTTTGTAGCTGTCGCGCCAAGTTTTCTAATTCGTTTAAATTGATATCGCAGGTGATGGAACCATCAGATTCGGTTCGCTCCTCAACAGCATATCTATTGTAGCGGTCGACGAGAGCTTTTGGTTTTTTGAAATGAGGGACATAGAGCGTTCTTGGGACAAGGCGAGTGGTTCGTCCTAATTCCAACACGTCACGAAATCCCTTTGTTGTGATAAAGGCTACCTTCGAACCACGTCTTTCCAGAAGGGCATTTGTGGCCACCGTGGTTCCGTGGACTACTAGTCCAATACACTTTGGGTCAGCATCGGACTTATCGAGTGCTGATATTATAGCTTCATCAGGTTTATCACGATTGGATGGTACTTTTAAGGCAGAAAAACTCCGTGTTTGAGTGTTATACAGAACCAGGTCAGTGAATGTACCCCCGACATCAATGCCGACTAGCAGGGAGTCTTCTCTATCGACTGATCGAATCATAACGTTACTGAGTGATCAGTGGTATTGAATGCGCTGGAACCAAATAAAGAAACGAGAGCCATCCTCGACTCTGTTGTCAGCCCCTCAGCTACACATATTGAATCGTTCGTTAAAGCTGGATCAATTCCTTTTACCCATAGTCGGATTGAGGGTCCACCTGCACATACTAGTTCCACTAAGTTCCCTGGATAGAAAATTGATTGATCGGCCAAATTATTCGATAACAAACACTCGTATTCTGATATCGAAGGGTCTCTGGCGAGGGTAACGATGGTTGGCTTCGCCTTATAATCGCTGATACCGTCAGAGGAAATATATCCGTTCGCCAGATCAGCTTCGAGGGTAAATGAATCCCGTTGATTTGGGTCCCCCCAACCGCCTCCCCCTGACGTTTCAATCCGAACAACATCGGAAATATTCAACCTAAAATTTGCAATTTTTCCGGGAAACTTACCTGGACTAATTTCTTCACCATCACGGAGCACAGTATACCGGTTTGGAAGGCCGGAGAGACCACCACAGACGCCAGCGGGTGGAATAATATTGCGATCAGATAAAACTGAAAGGTTTGCCCGATCAGTAAGTATTTCAATTTCTCGAAGCAGACCCACGCCGCCGCGAAATTTGCCTGCACCACCGCTGTCTGGTCGGATTTCAGAACGGAGAATACGCAGAGGGAATTTGGATTCGATGACCTCAGTAGACTGAATCGAAACATTCTCGCCCTCATTGAACGCACGCACCGCACTGTTTCCGTCTCCACCATTCCAACCCCCTGTGCCACCCGAGGGATATTCATAGAAAATAAAATCTTCGGTCCCTATGTACGTGTGATTCGATGTTCCTCGTACGTCCCCAGTAATTTCGTTCGGGATTAGTCTTGCTAAAGCACCCATTATTGCTGCGTCGCACGCAAAACGAACCTCATTAAGACCTCCACAGGGAGCAGGAAAGTTTGCGTTGACGATTGAGCCAGACGGAAGTTCAACATCTATTGCCCTCAAAGTACCGGAGGTTATTGAACCGCTTGGGTCAAGAAATGATTTTATTACTGTTAGCACAGATGTTGGAGCAATTGCAGGTCCTGCGTTTAATGGTGCATCGACTTGATCAGAGCTCCCCGTAAAGTCCGCTAATAGGCAATCGCCTCTAATTGAAAGATTTACTTTTACCCGTAAAGGATGAGGAGTCAGCGCATTACCATCTAAGTACCCTACATGATGGTAATCCCCGTCCGGTATTTGCATTATCGCGGCACGGATGCGTCTTTCGCTAATGTCTAGAATATCTGCCATAGCATCCCGAATAGTTGTTGATCCATGCTTATCACATAAAGCTCTCAACCGGGTTTCAGCTACTTTTATAGTGCCAAGAACAGAGTGAAAATCTGATATGGCCTCAGAAGTGACGCGGACGTTATCAAACAAGAAACGCATAACTTCACTATGTTCGAAACGAGGAATTTTTACATAGTTTAACCGAAGCCCTTCTTGCAGTATCTGGGTCGCTTCACCGTTGAGTGATCCGGGACTCATGCCTCCGACATCACCCCAATGCGATCTGATAACAATATAAAAACTCCTACTGCCGTTTATCGAGACGGGTTGTATAACGGCAATATCGTTTAAATGAGTACCACCGGTGTAAGGGTCATTGTGGAGGAGCATTTCGTCATCGTTTATTTCGGTGTGAATTTCTAGGGCTTTTTTTACTGCACCGGCGACTGGAACAACGTGGAATGGGTGATCCTCTCCGGACTCAGCAATTAAGTTGCCGTCACCATCAAGTAATACGCCAGAAAAGTCATATCCTTCATAAATTATTGAGCTGTAGGACGAGCGAACCATCGAGCGTCTCATTTCACGGACGATTGATGCTAGTGACTCTCTGATTATTGCGCTTGTGGCTATATCTACTCGAGACGAATATTCGGTTCCGCTACCCGAAGAATTGTTGATTTCGGGTTTCAGCGCCTTGGTCATGTTTTCAGGGCCTTGCATGCTCTATCGGCCGCTTCAAAGGTTGCTTCGAGGTCATCTTCACCATGCTGAATAGAAATAAACCGACGATTACCAGGTAAAACGAACAAACCTTGACGGAGCAGTTCTGGCTCCATTTTAGCTAACTTAGCTCCATCGGCAGCAAGAATGTCACGCCAGTTTTCGGGCTCTTTTTCAGTAAAGAGCATGTGCCACATCGGACCTTCACCAAACACAAGGATTCCCATTTTATTATCAGTGAAGACGCGGCGAAGACCCTCGCGTAGTCGTTCAGCACGGTCAAATGTCTGTTTGTAGATCAGATCTTCTGAAAGCACATCAAGGGTTGCCATACCTGCAACACAACCAAGCATATGTCCTTGGAGGGTTCCGTTCTGGTAAACGTATCCCTCTTTACCTTTATTTAATGGATCTGCTTGATCCATGATGTCAGCTCGACCAGCTATGAGTCCAACTGGAAGCCCGCCACCAATTATTTTGCCGTAAGTTGCGAGATCTGGTACGACGTCGTAATAGTCTTGAGCGCCGCCAAGCCCATATCTAAAACCTGTGACCACTTCGTCAAGAATCATAGGGACATTGAAGCGCGTGCAGAGTTCACGAACTTTTTGAAGAAAGTCGTCCCTGGGCCTTATAATTCGTTGTATTGGTTCAATAATTACTGCAGCAATCTCGCTCGCGTGTTCCTTTAGGATACTTTCTAATGCCTTTGGGTCGTTGTAAGGGGCCACAAACGTGAGATTGGAGACGGCTAGAGGCATCCCCGCTGTGTCGGAAGTCCCTGAGGGAAACTCCAACGGATTCCTCGGAGTAGTGCTAATCTGTGCATAGTCGTGGGCGCCATGATATGCACCTTCAAATTTCAGAATTTTGTCTCGACCTGTGAAGCCTCTGGCGAGTCTAATCGCGTGAAACGTAGAATCTGACCCAGATGTTGTAAATCGCATGCGCTCGCAGCAGCGGATAATTGGTTTAAGGCGCGCTGCGAATTGTATTGCTTGTTCGTTGAGATACGCGAAGAAATGCGTGCCCCTGGAGGCTTGATCAGAAATTGCGTTTTGAATCACTGGGTGGGCGTGACCGAGAAAAAAAGTTCCCGAACCGAGTACATAATCTATGTATTCGTTGCCCGAAGTATCCCAAAATTTTGAACCGTATCCCCGGCTGAATACAAATTTAGCGTCTTCGGAAAGGGCATTACCTCCAAGAGCTCCACCAGGGAAGAGGTGTCCAGCAGCCTCAATTTGTTCAGCTTCTTCTGCCGTCAAGCGGTGCTTGCTCATTAATTCTCGTAGGGGTGCAGCAGTTGTTTCTATAGTGGATGCGGTTTGGGTCTGTCCCATGCTTGCTCCGTTCTTGGCGTGGACAAAAGTAGGTAACGTGATTTCTGTATACAACATTGCTTTAAAAGCCGTCAAGAACATATGTAAAAATTTGAAGCAAAAATCTTCTTTGCATATTTTCATTTATAATATTGATTTTCATAGATATTTTAATTTCAGTGATGATTATTCAAGTTTCAATAGGCTGATAAAACCCAATTGGGACTTCTCTTGCAATTTTTTGTATACAAGATTACCGTCTCCCGACCTTGTGTAAATTTTAAATCGTCAACGTTTAAGGACTTACCGAAATGCCGACGGCAAAGATTTATGGACTCGAACGAATATTAAATCCTGTAAAATCTCAACTCTCGGATGCGATTCACTCGTGCGTATCTGAGGCCCTGGATTTCCCAAAAGAAAATCGCCTTCAGCGGTTTTTAGGCCTGGCGGAGCAGGATTTCTATTACGGTGAGGAGAGATCTGAAAATTATATAATAATAGAGATCGCACTTTTTGAGGGACGTTCTAAAGAGACCATTAAAAAACTGATCATGTTGTTGTATGAAAGAGTCCCTTCAGTGGTTGGAATGGATAAGAGTGATCTTGACATAATGGTATTTGAGTTACCAAGGCACTGCTGGGGTCTCCAGGGCGAGCCAGGTGATGAAAAACAATTGGGCTACGAGGTGTCAATCTAGGTGCGAACTGAAATACTAAACCCTCACACTCGTGAAGTTTAAATGAAAATCATTTCTTCCCAGCCAGAACCTCTAACCGAATCTATGTCAGAAATCGTCAGGAGAGCGGTAGAGGAAAAAATTATTTATGGAGAGCTAATGTCAGGCTCGCGATTATTCGAGGAAGAGTTGGTTGAGCAATTTAATATAAGTCGCTCACCAATCAGAGAGGCTCTTAAAATATTGGAGCATGACGGTTTGGTGTTAATTGAACCTCGTCGTGGAGCGAGGGTAGCGCAACTTAGCATAACTGATCTTAATGAAGTCTATGCGACGCGGGTTGCTCTCGAATCACTTGCTGCAGCGCAGGCTGCAGAACACTGTGGCGAAGATGAAAAAGAAAGATTGTATGAGGATTTGAGGGGTTTAGAGAATGCTTTTGCGACAGAGCTACCAAAAGAGTTTTTCAAAGCAAATGTAGCGATTACCAACACGATTCATGAAATCTCCAGGAACAAAACGTTGGCACGTTTATTACGGTCAATAGCCAAACAGTCTTTTCGGTACAGATATTTAGCCTATTCGATGGAGCCTGATCTGATGAAAATTTCGGTGGGGTCAAATAATACATTGGTTGAAGCAATTGTTGCGAACGATAGTTGGTTGGCTCGTTCAGTGATGGAGAGTATTTTGCGTCAGTCATGGCGTCGAGTAGTCAGAATATTAGGATCAGAAGGGAGGGAGTTTTTAAAACGGAATCCAAATGGTGTTCGACGGCAGATGGATCTCAAATGTTATTAGATAAATTTAAAACGCGCGAGCTAATCGAAATAAATCACTACATCGGTGGACAGTTTCAAATACCGTCGAGTGGTGAATATTTTGATTCAGAGGACCCTTATACGGGGAAAGTGTGGGCGAGAGTTGCAAGAGGCAACAATGATGATGCGAATTTAGCTGTAGATAATGCATCTAGAGCCTCCGACGGCTGGGCATCGCTTAAACCTTCCGAACGCGGACGCTTTCTTTATCGACTCGCTGATGAAATCGACAAGCATTCTGATGAGCTCGCTCAAATTGAGGTGCGTGACAATGGGAAGCTTTATGCAGAAATGTCCGGACAGACTCGCTACATCGCGGAATGGTATCGATACTATGCGGGTTTAGCAGACAAAATTGAAGGTTCGGTTATCCCGACCGATAAACACAATATATTTAACTATACCCAGTATGAGCCGTTGGGCGTAGTTGCCATGATTACCCCATGGAATTCACCGTTATTGTTATTAACGTGGAAGCTCGCCCCAGCTCTCGCGGCCGGGAATGTTGCTGTTATTAAACCATCTGAATTTACTTCCGCTTCGACAATTGCATTCATGGAACTTATCGACGCAGTTGGTTTCCCCTCGGGTGTGGTGAATACGGTTACGGGATATGGGCCTGAGATTGGCATGGAAATTATAAAGCATCCAAAAGTCGCCAAGGTTGCTTTCACCGGTTCCGATTACTCGGGTCAAAAGGTTTATGAACAAGCCGCTTCGGGAATTAAACATGTTTGTCTTGAGCTCGGTGGAAAGTCTCCAAATATTGTTTTTGAGGACACCAATATAGACGCTGCTATCGCTGGAGTTTTGTCTGGGATTTTTGCGGCGAGCGGTCAAACGTGCATCGCAGGCTCTAGACTACTTCTTCAAAGATCGATTTATGATCAATTTTTGGAGCGTCTGATTGATGTGGCGAGGGCAGCGCGTATCGGGAATCCTATGCTACCTGAGACCAACGTTGGACCTGTTGCAACTCGCCCTCAATTCGAAAAAGTTCTCCGCTATATCAAGATTGCTCAGGCCGAGGGCGCCCAATGTGTTTTGGGTGGTGGAGTATACGATGGACCAGGTTCAGTGGGTGGTTTGATGGTGCAGCCTACAATTTTTTCCAATTGTAGAAATGACATGACGATAGCACGTGAAGAGGTCTTCGGTCCGGTTCTTGCCACCATCCCGTTCGATACTGAAGACGAGGCTTATGATATAGCCAATGACTCGGCTTATGGTCTCGGCGCTGGTATTTGGACCAGCGATATTGGTCGAGCTCACGAGGGGGCTTCACGTATTAAAGCCGGTACAATTTGGGTCAACACCTATAGGGCCTTGAGTTACACCTCACCGTTCGGGGGTTACAAACGAAGCGGTATTGGCCGGGAGGGCGGACTGAGAGCGATTTATGAATATCTTGAAACTAAGTCGGTGTGG
Organism: uncultured Litorivicinus sp.; assembly: GCA_902541775.1. GTDB lineage: Bacteria > Pseudomonadota > Gammaproteobacteria > Pseudomonadales > Litorivicinaceae > HIMB30. Next base: position 13,793 of record CACBSE010000003.1, read on the forward strand.
ATCTGCACTAAACCCAGTACAGCCGATCCTTTTGTCATGCGATGATTTTTCATTTTTAGGTTAAAACCCGATGGAATTCTTGCAATTTAGAGCGAAAAACATCAGGCAATACTACTGGCCTACCGGTATTAGCATCGATACACACCGATCGACTGGTAGCAGAGGCGTGGCAAACAGAGTTTACAAAGACACCATAAGCGAGTTGAAAAGATGTCCGACCCAATCCCGATTCGAAGCAACCAATCTTGACTTCGGAAGGGTAACTGATGGGCTGAAAGTAAGCTATAGACTGTGCGACAACGACCCAAGACAAATTTTTGGTTTCATCATCCAGTTCGTTCAAAACCGCGGATCTAATTCCCAATCTTGCAGTTTCTATATAGCTCAGGGTGATCGCGTTGTTGACATGATTGTTCGGGTCAAGATCAGAAAACCGAACAGAGACCGAGCTCCAGAAACTGAAGAGAGTAGGGTCTTTAAGTGCTTTTAAATCGGTTTCGGCAAGCATCCGTATCTTTCTTTAACTATTTACTGAAACAGGCAAGGGTCTCAATCAAATCAACTAGGCAGTGGTATCAAACAAGGAGATAAATCGTGGCAGATATTAAGCTTTTGAAACGTGAATTGAAAGTTCTTACATTTGATCAATACGGGACCGTTGTCGATATGCAAGGTGGGCTGACTAAAATTGCTACACCATATCTAGAAGAAAAAGGTTGGAAGGGAGAACCAAGTAGATTTGTTACTTGGTGGCGTCGTACTCACTTTGAAAACTCAATGATTGATGCGTTATGCGATCGAGGTCATACACCTTATCGAGAAATAGGACATCGAGCGGTAAGCTTTACTCTAGACAGGGCTGGTATCCAGCACACAAGCGCTGAGGTAGAAATGTTAGTTTCCGAAATTGAGAAACTCACTCCATTTCCAGAAGTTCCAGATGCCCTCAAACGATTAGCTAAACAGTATAAGCTCGTCATCCTATCGAACGGTGATCGGGATATGTTGGAAGCAGCGAAACCTTACCTGGGACATAAATTTGACCAAACAATATCAGTGCAAGAAGCGGGATATTTTAAACCACATCGAAAGACTTACGAAAAAGCAGTGGAGTTGATTGGACTGGAGGTCATGGAATGCATGCACGTGGCGAATCACACCTTTGACTGTGTCGGTGCTAAAGCTGCCGGAATGCGTAGCGCGTTCATTGACCGACGAGACAGGCCTTTTGGGCAAACTCAACACGAGCCTGATATTATTGTTTCGAGTATGTCGGAACTGGCAGATCTAATAGCTTAGTCTAAAGTGCCTACTAATGGCGGGTCTAGTTGGAGACGATAATGTTATCCGTTGAAGATCTTCTTGTAGTTTCAATCGAACAAGCGGTCGCAGCGCCCCTATGCAGCATGCGGCTAGCGGACGCTGGCGCTCGTGTCATCAAGATAGAGCCCAAAGGCGGCGAAACTGCGCGTCGCTACGATCAAGATGTTGCCGGAGAGAGTGCTTACTTCACAGCATTAAATCGAGGTAAGGAAAGCCTCGAACTGAACCTGCGTGACACCGATGATCTCGAACTTTTGAAACGCATCCTTAGTAAGGCGGATGTATTCATTAGAAACACGGCGCCTGGCACCATGGATAGAATTGGTTTAGGTTGGAAAGAGCTCCAAAAACATTTGGAACGGCTAGTTATCGTAGATATTTTTGGCTACGGCCAAGACACCGAATATAAGGATATGAAAGCCTATGATCTCTTAATTCAAGCAGAGAGTGGTTTGTGTTCAGTTACTGGTACAAAGGAGCAAGCGGTTAAAGTAGGTGTTTCTATAGCTGATTTGGGAACTGGGATGAATGCCTATTCAGCAGTTTTAGAGACGCTGATAGAACGCGAAAAAACTGGGAAAGGGGCGCACATTGAATTGGCAATGTTCGATACCGTAGCCGAATGGATGTCTGTACCACTACTGCATTTTGAATATGCTAACAAACTTTCGGAGCGACACGGTATGGCGCATTCGTCGATCTATCCTTATCGACCCTATTCGTGCAGTGATGGTGAAATACTTGTTGCAGTTCAAAATGACGAGCAGTGGTCTAAGTTTTGTCATTATGTTCTTCAGCAGGACACGCTTGCGACTGATGAACGTTTTTCAACTAATACTGCGAGAGTCTCGAATCGAAATGCCTTAGATAAGTTGATCAGTGATGTAACGGGAATGCTCACAACTTTTGAATTCCAGCTGAGACTTGAGAATGCTGGTACTGCTTTTGGACGTGTCAGTAACCTGGGCGATTTAAGTTCTCATCCGGCCTTGCGCAGACAGTCAGTTGTGGTGGACCACCAGGTTGTCCAAGCTGTTGCGTCACCGTTGTGTTCATCTGGAAAAATAGTCAAAAAAATTCCAAGTCTCGGTGAGCAAAATCAGTCTATACGGCGAGAGTTCGCGTAAAATTGTGTGAAGTCTCAAGAAGGTTAATTGAAGATTTTTACAAAATGGTTTTGCTGATGATTCTGCAGAGCCGCAGTAGATTCCTTATGATTTCGTCGACCGTACGAAGTTAGTTGATGACCGTCACAACCAACCAGATGAAAAGTCGGAATTGTTCCGGAGTGAGACAGAAATCGAGAATCTCCAGTCCGGTCAGATTGCTTCGCTAAAACGTGAGCGCTGGGAGGGTTATGAGGTTGCAGGACTGGTTCATCATTCCCTAGGTCTTGATGAGGGTGAGCGTCGAGTTCTTCTCAGCTTAGATGTCTACTTAGGCTAGTTTCATCATTTTGAGAACAATAAATTAAACCATGTTCCACTTGTAGCTGGATAAATGGTTCGAAAGGTGACTCTACGCCAAGTGACTTTTTTCGGAAAAGTTTGGATGAAAAAGGGATGGAATAGGAAATCACACCTAGGTGCGCTTACTTAGGCATCTATTATCAGGTTACGAAACATTATCAACTGTCTTTTGATAAATATGAAACGAGTTTATTCGCTTCTTGTGGTTTGGATATTGATTTAATGCAAAAGCCCGTCCTCTGCAAACTGTGCGTGATTATCTTTTGTGCCTTGTTAGCTGTGCAGAGCATTTGTGAGCGCAAGTTGATTTTTAAAAAATTAAAATCACACAATCAGAGGTTTATCGAAAATTGAGGATGCGGTACGCTTCTGAAGATATAAATTTTAAATTAGAACACGTTACAAGTCGGCCTCGAGATCCGAAAGCTTTATGACCTGGCTGTACTTATGTTGCATATCGTAAAGGTTGACCGCGTGGCTTACCGGATTCTGGTCAAACACGCAGTCCTCTACAACGCAGACCTGGTAGCCCAAAGAAAATGCATCAACCACGGTGGCTCGGATACAACCACTGGTACTCTCCCCGACGATGAATAGACTCGCGATGTTTAGCTTTGCCAACTGATCGTTCAGCCCTGTATTGAAGAAGACACTTGCCCTTAGCTTCTTCACGAGGTTGTCGGTCGGTCTGAAATCAATTTCAGGAAAAATTTGATAGTCCTCCGCCTTGGCTATGTTTCTGGGACGTAGCGTCGCGTTTCCATCTTTTTGGGACTGTTCAAAATCCTTAGTAGAAAAAAAGATTGGTAGGCCGTTTTCTCTGAATAGACCAATTAATCGATTCGTGGGTTGAATTGCCTGATAGGCCTTCTCGACGCATGTCGCAGGGAATCGATCGAGCAGCCCGTCTTCGTGCACCGATCTATTACCACCCTCGAAAACCAAGTTGTAAAGATCGATAGCCAACAACGCGGAGTTCTTGGTGATCTGAAGCGATTCTCGTTGTCGGGCTACCTTCGAGAGGAACGGTTCGGGTATGTACGGGTCCCAGACTCGTTTTTTGACCTGATCATCAGACACTTGAATGCCTCTTGGGTTTGGATTTTGTGATAAGTGCGAAAGCAACCGGGCCAATCATCGTAATCATTAGCGAGCGGAGCACGTGGAGAATCATGACCACAGCTAAGTTCGCGTTTAAGGCCATCGCGATCAGTGCGATCTCGGCCTGCCCGCCGGGCGCGAGGCCCAGAATAATTGACACCAGATCGATATCGGTGAGTTGATCGAGAAGTACCGCCATCATTCCCCAAATAGGTAAAAACAGGAGTAAGAGAACGAACACCTGTTTCAAGATGATGACGACCTCGTTTTTGGACACGCCCTTGAAGCGTGAGGCGATGCTCCACCCCAGAAAATACTGACCGGATATCAGAATGAGGTCTGTCAGCCTTAGCTGGATGTCGAACATCAGGTTCATCATCAGGCTGGTAAACATGGGCGCCATGAACGAGTGGGCCGGTATTCTGAGGTACTTCCCTCCCCAAACCGACACAATCATGGTCAGGAGTACCAGTGGTTGAATTCTCCAGTCTGCTTCGCCGAAGCCGAGCGAACCGGTTGTGATGCCGGCAAAGAAGTAGCTCGCGAGCGATGCGCCGCAGACAAGACAAAATATTCTCAGCGAGTGCGATAGAGCCACTTTTGGGATATTGGCCCCAAACGCCTCCGCGCTGGCGATCATTTCACTCATCCCTCCGGGAAACGCGGCAAACCAAGCCGACGGCCGGTCCCACTTGCAGAAACGATAAAGCCAGAGGAAGCCTATCCCTCCACCGAGTGCGACATAGATGAATAAGCCGATACCGAGGTCGGGGTGGTTCAGCATCCAGTCAATGTGCTCATGTGTGACACTGGCTCCGATCGCGACACCCAGAAAGCCACGACCGCAATCACCAAAAAAATAGTCAGTCCCGACTGGTCTGCTGCGGATGGCGAGTATAAGTCCAACTGTGGCCGGCCCCAGCAACCACGCGAGCGGTAGATCCAAAATAAGCCATACAATGGCGCCTGCCAGCATCTTAGTATGGTCGCCCATCAAGGCGTACTTGTTGATCATCCAGAGTCCTAGGAAATAAAAGGCGCGCCCATGTATGGGCGCGCCTATTTATTAACGACTTACTTACAGTCGACTTTCGACGCCTCTCGCTTCTCATGGCCTGGGTTATACTCAATGGCACACTCCATGCCTGCCTTGAGCTTGCTCCGTTTGGCTTCTTTACCCCCTATCGAGACCTTTGTACGACTCTTGGATATCGATGAAGATATTTGACCTTTTTTCCCTTGGAATTTGATGACCTTTCCTTTCTTGCCGACCTCGTCTAACTTGGCGGTTACCTTTTCGACTGGTGTCTCGGTAAATTTCTTAATCACTTCGTCTGATGCCGCGAGGATATTCCCGTACAGATCCGCGAGATCTTTTGGTCCCATATAGTCGATGGGTCGTCCCGCTTTCTCGGCCTCAGCCAGCAGCGCCGGGTCTTTCAATGCGGCGGCGAAGGCGTCTTGTAGGATCTTGACGCGGTCAGCCGGTACATTTGGTGTGGTCGCAAAAGGCCTGCCCGCCGCCAATGGTGCGACAGCGACTGACATTGTAGGGACCTGGCTATCAGGCATGAACTTGGCGAGCTGCTCGAGCTCAGGGCGCGATGGTACACTTCCGAGAAGACCGATCACTTTCAGCCCCTCCGCCTCTGCCTGTTCCGCGATACTTCCGTAGCTTCCTGCCGTGCCTTCAACCTCACCACGGATTATGGCAAGGAGTTTCTCCTGGGTTCCTACGTAGCCTGAGATCAACTTGACTGGCATTCCCGCGTTCTGCAGTAGCTCTGTGTAGGTGTAGGAGTCGGAGCCGGGTCCTGTGGCGCTGAACTTCTGTACTTCCGTGAGGGCCTTCAGCTCGCTCAGAGAATTGAAGGCTGCGTCTTTGGCTGCAACGTATGCATATGCCTCGCCGGTGGCGCTACCAAGTAGGTTCCACTTTGAGACGTCATAAGCCACACCCTCTTTACCAACACGTTGGGTAAAGGCCGCGCCACGGTCGAAGATTGCTAACACCGTCCCGTCTTGATCTGCCTGGGAGTCCAGATAGTTCGCCGCGACGATACCGCCCGCACCTGGCATGTTTTGCACGATTACGTCTGGATTACCTGGTATGTGTTTACCGATATGGTTGGCTATAAGCCGCCCATACGTGTCGTAGCCACCGCCAGGGCTGGAACGGACTACAACTGTTACGGTCTTACCTTTGTAAAAATCGCCGTGTGAGCCGGCGCTCACGACGTTCGACATGATAGCAGCTTGCCCGATTAAACCGGCAACGACGGCTGCTCCTACTAGTTTTTTTAATTGCATGGCTACGTTTCCTCTCTTGTCTTTATGTTTAAGCGCCAAACAGCATCGTAGTCAGGACACCCTCCGGTAATGGAAGGACCAGACCTTTTTGAAACCCCCCGTAGAGGATTGCCAAAACCATAGAACTTAGAAAAATCGACAATTTAAGTGGTTCTTTGTGCGCTAGGAGATAGATAAGAACCATTAGTGGAAGGCCGACCAGAAACCCAAAAAGATGTGCACACGCTATCAGACAAGCAAACCAGACGAAGAAGTATCGCACGCGTCGGAATGCGTCGGCCGAGACCTCATTCTCTGAAACGGCGAGATCGGCACTGGAATCATCGGCTTGAGTTTTTACTGTGTTGTCAGTTTTCCACTCGAAAAAAATAGCTATTAAAGTCAAAGGCAGGGCGAGGCTGGAAGCGAGCACCGGGAGCATGCTCGCCCGAAAAGGCATATCTAGTCCTGCCAATAGCGTGTAGGTAAACAGTGCGAGCAAACTGAGGCCAAGAACGGTACGACTGACGGTGAGATTCATACCCTCTCTCCCTGCTGCAACTTTGCAAATAACGCCTTCAGTGTTGGCCACCCTAGGATCAAAATGAGCAATATCAATAGCGAACCTGTGATGGGTCGGAGGACAAACTCCCACTCGTACAACTGGTACGAGGTCCAGAGATGTCGCTCGGCCTCGGGACCGAGCACCAGACCAAGTAAGAGTGGAGGACGAGGCCAGCCATGTAGCCTTAGCCAGTATCCAAAAACACCGAACGTTGCCATCACAATGATGTCGCCAAAGTTGTTCGAGTTCGCAAATGCCCCGACCACAGAGACGGCGCATATTACGGGTACCAGGAGCGTAGGTCTCACCTGGGTGGCTTTTGCTAGGGGCTTAATAAAAATAATGCACAAGAGGGAGGTGATGACGCTGGCAATGATCAGTAACCAGATGAAGGAGAATGTTATATCGAGATGAGTGGTCAGGATCTCTTTCCCTGGCTTCACACCAACAATCAACAGACCGCCGAATACCAATGCCAAGGTTGATGAGCCCGGGATCCCAAACGCTAGGGTCGGTATCAAGGACCCACCCTCTTTTGCGTTCGTCGCAGAGTCTACGGCGATAACGCCACGGACATCTCCCTTTCCGAAAGTCTCTTCTGCTCCTTTTTCGGTCGCCCTCGCGTGACCGTAAGCAAACCAGTCGGCGACCGATGAGCCAAGTCCCGGGATCATACCGACCCAGACACCGACCAGACTGGATCTGATGACCAGCCACCAATGCGTGAAGGAGTCGCGGATACCCTGACGTCGTCCACTGTCTAGGTTATTGAGCTCCATTTTTGATATCGAGGACCCCGATGCGACGAGGGATATCAGTTCTGGTATAGCGAATAAGCCAATGGTCACTGGGATGAGATTCAATCCGTCCATCAAGGTGAGATTACCGAAAGTGAACCTTGGTATCCCACTGACCAGATGGATCCCAACCGAAGAAATCAGCAGACCGAGGATACCAATCACGAGCCCCTTTGCTTTGTTCTTCCCGCTCAGCGTAGAGACCATCGCTATTCCAAATAAGATAAGCACAAAGAATTCTGGTGGACCCAGTAAAATGACCAGAGGTTTCAGGACCGGGAGTGACATGGCCAGCACAATAGCCCCGAAAATACCGCCAAGTGCGGAGCTGGTGAACGCGGCCGAGAGTGCCCGGGATGCTTCCCCGTTTCGTGCCATCGGATAACCGTCGAGGATCGTCGCTTGAGAGCCAGACCCACCGGGGACCGCAAAAAGAATCGATGTGATCGAGTTAGCCGTGTTGCTGACCGCCCACACGCTCACGATGAGGCAGATAGCCTCGAACTTGTCCAACGTAAAAGCCAGAGGAAGCAAGAGTGCAATTGCGGTTTTGGAGCCGATCCCTGGGAGTGCGACGAGTGTGGAGCTGATGACAATCCCGAGCATCATGTAGAGGAACGCTGTCGGCTCCACAATATGTATCAAACCCGCCCAAACGGCGTCCCACGTGCTCATATTATAATCCTGCTCCAACCCTAGCGTCTAAGAGCCTTGTGGCTTTGTCAAGGGTGGTCACGTGTCCGTACTTGTGATGCATATCAAACAGATTTATCGCGTGACTGATCGGGTTTCTATCGAAGACGCATTCCTCGACGAGAACAGGTGGAAGACTCCGGGAATAGGCGTCGACAACGGACGCTCTGACGCAACCGCTGGTGCTCTCGCCGCCTACCACGATTGAATCAATACCTTGCTCTTTGATGACATCATCGAGCTCGGTGTTGAAGAAGACGCTGGCCCGGCTCTTTCGTATCAGGGTATCGCTAGGCTCCAATGGGAACTCTGCGTAGATATCGTAATCAGCTTCAGAAATATTTTTCCGTTGTCTTTGGGTCGAGTGCGTCCCCCCGGTGTGGGCTTCCCAGTCCCGGGTGGTAAAGATAATTGGTAGCTCGTGACGGCGGAAGAGTCCGATAAGTTTTTTGGTCGGCGTTATCGCTCGGTGCGCATGCTCTCCACATCCCGATGGATTCGTTTTGATAACTTCCGAGACGGGTAGGTCGCCACCTTTGTACGACAGGTTATAAAGATCGATCAACAGCAGACAGGGGCGCTTACCGATCTTTGGCTCGGAGCGATAGTGCGTGTACATCGATTTGACGTCATCTGTAATGTACTTTTCCCAAATACGCATGCAGTGTACTCCTTACACACGGCCAGAATACATGGATGCAAATTTTTGTCAGTGGTCGAGCCAAATCGTTTTACTCTTTGGGGGTCACTGAATTTTATGTGGTCGGTGGCTAGTGATGATGATCGTGGGAGTGCCCGTGGCCCCGCGAATATCCGCGGTCATGAGAATGCCCGTGAGCCATGTCAGTAGACACGTCTTGGTCAATCGAGCGACCGACGCTAAATCCTTCCAAAAACTTTTGGATCCCGATCTGCTGAAGCATCCCGTCGTCTAGTAGAACACCGGTCAAGACCCCAGATAGATACGCATGGATTTGGGCCATCTGGGCGATCGATTCAAGTTGTTCACTTTCGTTGCGTCTCTTACTGACCGCACTACCCATCGCCATAAAATGAGCCAACAATTCCTTGTTAGATGAGGTCAAGTCAAGGTTGGCAATATCCCGAGCCCAGGTACTTGAGGAAGCGATTCGTGGTGCGCCAATATGTTTCTTTATCCCGTCGAGCAGTAGCTCGACGTGTTTCCCTGCATCATATTCATCTAAGTCGCCACACATGTTGATCTCCCCTCAAATTATTTTGCTAACTCTATCTGCGATATTGATCATACGTGATGCGAAGCCATACTCGTTGTTGTACCAGGCACTGATCAACATCGTATATCCATCAACGACCCGGATCGATGTTCCGTCGATCACGCAACTTCGCGGATCAGTAACGTAATCACTGCTGACCAGCGGCTCGTGATCCACGCCTAAAACGGTGGAGGCAATTCTAGTGCTTGCAAGGCAGTCAAGAATAGCCTGTTCATCAACCCGATTTCCGATCTCAAAGCTGCAGGTTACATAACTCGAATGATCGACGGGTGCCCTCACGGTTCTACCGATCAACCTTCCCTCTAAGTACGGAAAGAATTTGTTGACTAAGCCCATGCTGTCGTGCGGCGATGGGATAAGATTCGATCCAGACGCTCTTGACCATCTCGGCGAACGCTTTGCTCTGTCGAGACTTGGCTGTGTATTTGTAACGCTGTGAACTGAAACGAAGGTCCCTTTGATAATTTCAATTTTTTCGGTCAAAGAGGCAATTAATGGGATCAGGCAGTTATTGAGGCATCCTGGGTTGATAATATTTCTTGGAGCTTTGTCGTCAAAGTCAGAATCATTGACTCCATAAACCCAAACCTCCGTATCGTTCCTTTGTTTCAATGTATCGAGTGCCTGTGCGAACAGGTGATGTCTGCACTGTTCGTACTCACTGTTCACGAGTATCTCGGCGGACCGGTGAGAACCAGAGCAATCGATCACCAGGTCAGGGCTTGTCTCACTGATTGCTTCGGAGACATCGTCGAACAGTGGTATATCGCTTTGACCCGAAACCACAAAAGAATCAACGGTGTGTCTGATTTTTGGAGCCATAGAACCATAGGTCGAGTCATGGTTGAGCAAATAGCTAAATAGCTCCAGATCTCGCGTCTGTTCCACCGCACCAACCCAGTCGAGCTTGTTCTCGTCTTGCGCGATCATCTTGCGGGCGACGAGCTTGCCGATGCGACCTAATCCTATTAACAGAACCTTCACGTAAAATTCTCAGAGAAAACCACAACAGTTGTCCCAGAAACTAATTCGTTTTTGGACACCTGTGAAGAGCGGTAGCAATATACCGACGAGCTTAAAAGTGTCTGGAGCAGACCATGAATGAGCAACATCTGAACGAACTCGCTGACGGAATCATGGCATTGATAGAGGATGAGGATCCATTGGAGAATAGTATAGGGGTCCGTGGGGCCGCGCTGATACAGGAGTTCCTCCTTCAACCTGGTGTCGAGCAATCGTTAGCTGTGTTAGACGTCGAGAAAAAGGTTCGTTTATGGGGAAACAAGGGTTCGGGTATGCAGATTCTATTTCACGGAGCAGATACCCCAAAAAAGGGATCGCCTCATGACCATGGGCAGTCTTGGGCGCTTTACTTTCAGGTGACTGGGATAACCAAGATGACCACTTACAAAAGAGTCATTGGCGGACCCGGTCAGCCGGGCGAGGCTGTCTTAGAAAAAATTGACGAGGAAGACGTCACACCCGGGAACGCGATGTTCTTTGGACCACAAGTAATTCACTCGACACAACACCCGTCTCCACCAGCGAGATGGATTCGAGTAACTGGTACAGATTTAGACTTCGCAGAGCGGCTGAGGTTCAGTATCGAGCGGAAAGAAGCGGTGATTGAAAAGAAAAAATAGATAGGAAAATTGGACATGAAAAATTGTGTGGTTGGTATCGGAGCGATGGGGCTGGAAATGGCTCTACACATTCAGGACAAGGGGATGGACGTTATCGGCGTAGATCTTGATCAGAAACAGATCGGTGAGGCAAAGCAACGTGGTTTGAGCGCGGGCGAGGATCTGGCAAGCCAGGTTTCTGGTGTTGATGTGTTTATCGTGATTGTCGCGACCGACAAGCAGACCGAGTCGGTCGTGGAGACCATCCTCGCTAATAATCCAAAGAAGGGTGCCGCGGTCGTTGTGGCGGCCACGAATCATCCGGACACTATGAAAGCGCTCGCGGCAAAGTGCGCTGAGTCCAGTGTGCGCTTTGTTGACGCCCCGGTGGTATTTGGGATGCAGGGCGCACGCGATGGAAACCTTGCAAGTCTTTGTGGCGGATCCGAGGATGATGTCTCGTACGTAACGCCCGTGTTGATGTGCTACAGTCGGGCCGTGCACCGGGTCGGTGAGGTGGGCGCTGGTCAGCTCGGAAAGACATGCAACAACATGATGCACTGGGCCGCCTGCTGCGCGAACTTCGAGGTCCTCGCCTTAGCCAAGCGCTACGGTGTCGACGCACAACATATGCGCGAAATCTTGCTGGAGTGTCCCGCTCGAAACACAACTCTTGACCGGTGGGATAACACACGATTTACGTGGCAGGAGAAGGACATGGATGTCGCGATGGAGCTAGCGCAGACTGCGAAGCTTCCGTTGCCGCTATTCGGTACCATTGATCAGCTTGTTAAAATGTTTTCAGCAGATGATGTGAGTGCGTTACTTTACGGTGAGAAGGCAGAGTATTTAGGCGTTGATATCTCGGCGATGAAGAGTCATGATTAATTTTTGACCATTAGCTGCCCGAGGATCTCCATTTGGACATAAAAAGTTTGCGCCTTTTTCTGGGGATCATCAAACATCGGAGTATCACAAAGGCATCGCGCCATCTCTACATCGCGCAGCCGGCACTTGGTCTCTATCTCAGGCGTCTTGAGGATGAGCTGGGCGTAGAACTTGTTACCCGACACGCTCGTGGTGTGACACCAACCGCGGCCGGTCTCAAGCTGGCCGAACACGCCGAACGGCTGATCAGCCAGATGCACTACATCAAGAATGAGCTGCAAAACTTGCGAGACACGCCGTCCGGGCCAGCACTAGTCGGTCTAACACACGGAACAGGCCAACTTCTTGCTGCGCAATTGGTAAAACGCATCGCGATAGAATACCCCGACGTGTCGGTCTGCTTGCGTGATTCTATTAGTGAGTCGCTTGCGAAGATGTTAAACGATGGCCGATTAGACTTGGCGCTTTGTTATGCACCGTCGGATGATCAAGACCTTCGATTTAAGCCCGTGGGTACGGAAACTTTGGTTTTGACCTTCTGGAAAGATTCGGTAGGCCAGGAGGTCCCTAAAGAAATTCAGTTTAAGGATCTGGCGGATTATCCACTAATTCTACCGTCACAGAAATTCGAGTATCGGAAGCTTGTGGATGGGTTTGCAGAGCAGGCAGGTGTCGAGTTAAATGTTGTTCACGAGGTTGAGTCTGTGCAGCCGATTCGGTACCTGATCAGGGAGGGTTTGGGCTTCTCGGTCGGTTCAGTTGGAGCGGTCAAGTGGGAGGTCGAGAGTGGACACGTCGGTACTTCGCGAATAGTGGATCCGACCCCGGTGAGGACCCTGTACCTGGCTGAGAATATGAGTAAACCGAGCTCAAGAGCGGTCGAGGTGGTGAGAGACCAATTGGTTGCGCTTGTAGCAGAAGTTGCACATGAGAACCCAGACATATTGTCGGTGGAGGGATTCGATCTATACGAAGATCCAGAGCAATTGGATTAATTTTTCACCCATATCGTTGCGGTCTTGGTAGACGTGTAAACGATTCCGCGCATCACGATTTGATATTACTGAACCAGCTTTTTCCTGAGTACTCTAGATGCCGAGGAGAGAAGGATATGTCGATCGATTCTATCACTGAAGAAATACTAAACGCTTCGCTTGCTGGTGTCGTGAAGCAGATGCAAGAGGCACTATTTCGCACGGGCTTTTCCACAATTATTCGTGAAAGCCACGATGCGAGCTGTGCAGTCCTGACGTCGACAGGTGACGTAGCAGCGCAGCACATTGTTCTACCGCTTCACCTGGGTGTCTTTCCGGTTTCCATCAAGGCAGTACTCGAACGTTACCCGGCAGACCATATTCAGGACGGTGACGCGTTTTTGGTAAACCATCCGTACATTGGGGGCAGCCCTCATGCGCCTGATATGTGTGTGGTTGTTCCAGTTTTTGTCGACAAAAAATTAGCCTATTTTACGGCTAGTATCGCTCATAAGAGTGACATAGGGGGGTCGGTCCCAGGGAGTTGCTCTGGTAAAGCGACCGACATTTACTCCGAGGGAATTCATTTCCCACCCATACGCTTTGTGCAGAACAGAGAGATTTCTCCAGAAATCGAGGCGCTGATCCGTGCAAACAGCCGATCTGCCGAACTCGTGATGGGTGACATACGTGGCCAGCTCGGTTGTGGTTGGCTGGGGCTAGATCGAATCATAGAACTCGTAGATAAGTATGGCAGGGATACGATTGACGGCGCCATCGACCAGCGGATTGTGGGTGTGGAGTGGGCGATTCGTAACGAGATTCGACGTTGGACTGATGGAACAGCATGCGGCGACCGTTTGCTCGACGACGACGGTGTGAGAGTTGGGCAACCAATCAAAATTTTCGTAACGGTAAAAAAAGATGGTGATCGAATCGTCTTCGATTTCTCAGAAAGTGACGGCCAGGCGGTGGGCCCCGCTAACATCCGTCCGTCCCTAGTGAAGGCTGCCTGTGCCTACGTAGTGATTTCATCGTTGGGCACAGATATTACGGTCAATCAGGGTGTTTTAAACGCGATCGAAATTATGACGCGTCCGGGGTCAATACTTGAGCCAGAATTGCCGGCGCCGATGAATACCTATAACCCGACCGTTCATGCGGTCATTAACGCGAGCTTTGATGCGCTTGGTCAGTTGACCGAGATGGTTCAGCGTGCTGACGGATCTGATTCGCGGTCGCTAATTTTTGGGTTCCCTAAAAAGGTCGGTCAATCTAGACCTAGTATCTCGTACGAGATTTTTGCTGGTGGTTCTGGTGCTTCGAGCACGAGTGGTGGACTAACGGGCTGCCATGTGAACCAAACTAACGGTCGGATCACTCCGATCGAGATACTTGAGACCGAGTATCCGCTTCGAATCACAGAGTTTAGTGTTTTACAGAATTCAGGTGGTCAGGGCCTCTTCGCTGGTGGTGACGCGTTCCGAAGGGTCTACCAATCGATGGAGGACGGAATACATCTCTCGATCCGTTCGTCGAGACATCAGATCCCACCCAGAGGCGTTGGTGGTGGCGAAGACGGCAGGCCGGGGAGAGCGGTTTTATACCCCGATAGCGAAACAAAAATCCTGTCTTCAAGGGAAGTGAATATTCCCTTGAACCACGGCGAATCGTTTGTACTCGATACGCCTAGCGGTGGCGGTTGTGGCGATCCGTCCGAATTGAGTCAAGGAAGTTCGCAGGTCGCTTGAGGGCTTGAGGTTTTAATGAACAAAGTACAAGTTGCTGTTGATACCGGTGGAACATTTTCAGACTTTACCTATCTCGATGGTTTAGGCGCTCTGCAATCTTTTAAGGTCCCGTCTACACCTACCGACCCAGAGCAGGCAGTTATTCAAGGCCTGAAAAAGATCGTTGAGGGTGGTGGGGTTAGACCTGAACTGATCGACCTCTTTATTCATGGAACAACGGTCGGGACGAATACTTTGTTGCAGGAGCACGGTAGCACGACCGCGCTCGTTATCACCGAGGGTTTTGACGCGATCTATGAGGTCCAAGAGCAAGCGAGACCCTATGGTAAAGAGATTTTCAATATCCGATATCAGCGGCCAAAGCTCCTGGTTGATCGGAGTCATGTGGTCGAGATCCCCGAGCGTGTCGGATCGCAAGGGGATGTCGTCCGAGAAATCGATCTTGATATAACGCGGGAGAGGCTGGAAGCTCTTAAAACCGAAAATATTTCGGGGTTGGCTGTCTGCTTACTATTTTCTTTCATCAACCCCGAACATGAGCGCGTGGTCCGTCGGATCGCAGAGGAGGTTTTGCCAGACGTGCAAGTGACTCTATCCAGTGAGATCTGTCCGTTTATTCGCGAATATTATCGTTTATCGACCACAGTCATTAATGCCTACCTTAGACCAAAAATGGACCGATATTTATCTCAATTAGATCAAGCCATTTCTGACCTTGGGGTGTTAACCAAGAAACGTTACGTGATGCAATCTAATGGTGGGGTTGGATCTATAACAAGCACAGCAGATCGTCCTGTCGCCACATTGATGTCTGGGCTAGCCGGAGGCGTGATGGCTTCGCTTTCCATCCTCGAGAAGGCTGGACTGGAACATGGAATATCGTTCGACATGGGTGGGACGAGTTGCGATGTTGCCGTGACTGAGGGTCGGGTGGTCGAGATACGGGATCGTTTTGATATTGAAGGTCGTCACATCTGTCTGCCGTCAGTTCAAGTTGAGACTCTCTCAGCCGGCGGGGGCACGCTCGCCTGGGTCGATGACCGTGGCGCGCTGCATGTTGGGCCGGAGAGCGCAGGCGCGGTTCCTGGCCCGGTCGCATATGGGCGCGGCGGTGAGACTCCTACGGTGACGGACTGTAACGTGACATTGGGATATCTCGGGAATCGTGATGAAGTCAAGGCGCACCTTAAGTTAGACGTGCGAGCAGCGGAGCGGGCTATCGAGGACCGATTAGCTAAGCCATTAGATCTTTCGGTAGAAAGTGCAGCGCTTGGTGTTCTCAAAGTGGTAGACATCAAGATGGCGGAGGCGGTCCGTGCGCTGGCAACCAGTAAAGGGCTTGATTTAAGGGAATTTACGCTTGTTGCGTTTGGTGGAGCGGGTCCATTGCACGCCTCCAGAATCATGCGTGAGCTCAATCTCAAGCAGGTCCTAATACCGGCTCGTCCGGGTGTTACGTCGGCCTTAGGTCTTTTGCAAGCGGACGTGAAACACGAATTCATCAACACAAAGCCGCAGGCTCTGTTACAAATTAGTGCAGAAACTTTCTGTCATGTGTTCGGTGGACTCGAGCAAGACGCCTTTGCTAAGTTCGATGAAGAGGGCTTCTCGCGATCCTCTGTGAAGCTTGAGAGATATATGGATCTGAGGTATCAAGGTCAGGGTTATGAACTATCCGTCGCGGTTGATATTGACGCCTTAGACATACAGCAGGTCAGGTCTGACTTCGATGAATTGCACGCTAAGAAATTTGGTCACGCGGCGAGCGCCCAGCCTGTTGAGGTGATGTCCTATCGTGTTATCGGTCGAGCCACACCTGACCGTGATCAGTCAGTCTTTGACGTCTTGCCGGTGTCAGGAGTAAGTGGATTAGGGGCTCGGATTCGGTCCGGGACATTTGATGTAGATGGTTCACCGGAGTTTTTTGAAATGGAAGTCATACAGCGCGATATGATGGAAATGCATCGGATTTACGAAGGCCCACTTGTCATCGAGCAGTCGGATACAACCACACTGGTGATCCCTCGGCAGACCGCCGAGTTAGACGCGCAAGGGAACATAATGATCAGGGACTATTAGCAGGAGTGTTCGCCATGCCATCTATTGAGCAACTTTCTGACCACATTGGTGTAAGGATTAAGGATATCGATCTGTCCAGCCCACTTGGGGATAGTGACTTTAATTTCATCTACCAGTCGTTGGTCAAACATAAGGTAATCGCATTCGCGGAGCAAAACTTGTCACCAGAGCAGCATGTTGCTTTTTCTCAACGTTTTGGAAACTGCGACGTACATAGCAATAACCAATATCTATTGGACGGTTTCCCAGAGATATTAGTTTTGTCTAACGACTTGAGAGACGGAAAACCCATCGGTGTCGTTGATGCTGGGGTGGAGTGGCACTCTGATCTATCTTGGCAAACTGATCCGCCGTTGGGGTCAATTCTCCACTGCTTGAAAACACCAAGTACCGGAGGAAATACCGGGTTTATCAACATGGCCGCTGTGTATCGAGAGTTGCCAGATCATCTCAGGAACTCGGTCAAGACCCTAGAAGGGGTCCACTGTGTTAGCAAACTATTGAACAGACGGGTGACAATTTCTGAGAACCGCGTCAACGCGCGAGAATTTTATGCTGAACAAATCGAGAAGCATCCACCAGTGAGGCACCCCTTGGTGTATAGACATCCTGAGAGTAACGAGATGATCTTGTTTGCGAGTCCTAGGTTTACGATCGGAATCGCTGATATTCCTGAAGACGAAGGGCAATCGATCCTCGACGATCTATTTGATGTCTTGGAGCAAACTAATGCAAGGCTCGAATATCAGTGGGCTAAAGGGGATGTCGTGATGTGGGATAACCGGAGCGTCTTGCACTGTGCGATGGGAGGCTATAGCTACCCTGACATTCGGTTGATCAATCGCACAACTGTATTATGTGGTGAAACCACCCGCCTCCAGCGGGTGGTTTGAACAGAAGAGGATCAGAAAAAATTATCCTGATTTGGTTCGGAGTCGTAGGGCCGGTCCGCTCTGCGCGCCCAACGCTCCCATGCGCGTTCGATGGTGAAGGATGTTCGTGTACCGATGATTTGTTCCACTTCCCCCTCGCTCAGGAAGGTGACGTCATCACCGCCAAGCAGATGTGACTTCAGTTGAATCTCTGCGTTCATTTCCAGGTAGACCGAAGCGAACACGGCCAACCTTAGGGACTCCGCAACCACGACGCAGCCGTGACCACGCATCAGTGCCGCGCGCTTGTCGCCTAAAGACTCTGCTAGGTCGTACCCCATGTCCATCGAGCGCACTAACAGATTGGTGTCCCCAAACTTATCACGAGAGTCCCACACCGGAACATCACACCCCATCGAGGCACACATATGGAGGATTGGTTTGATTGGGGTCTTAGTAACACCAAAAGGAATCACATTCATGCTGTGGTTGTGGACCACCGAGTACACGTCCGATCTTTTTGCGTAGATCGCGCCATGTATAAATCGTTCGGCGTAAGGTGACCGACCCTTCTGGTCGATTGGGTCACCGTCCAAAGTGAACTCCATCAAGTCGTCTACCTCAATCCGTTCGGGCGCCCGTGATCTCGATAGAAAATATCTGTCGTCCCGATCTGGGTGCCTTATGCTCACGTGTCCGAAGGCGTCGCAAACATTCTCCCGGCCTAAAATTCTGTTTGCGGTGACGAGCTCATCGAGCTTCGCCTCGAGATAGTTGGAAAACTCACTCATGTTTTTGGTCCTTTTCATTATTTTATTTAGTCAAGCCGGCCGTGGCCGGTGGCGATAGAGACTATTTCTGACGATTTTTGTGGTACATCGGTGCCTCGCCAGACGATATGCATATCTGGTCGCAGTACGAGAAGGTCGCAACCGTAAAGGTCGCGAACCCGCTCTGATTCGATATGGACCGCAGTCACTGGTGCACCCAACACTTCAAAGCTTTCACTGAGATTTGTTGTATCAAGCGACTTATTGCCGAGGCTCAACAGGATGTAGGTCTCCGGTAACAAGTCTTGGAGGGCTACTCCGTCATCTAACCAACAATGTGGGAGTCTCGAGCCTGGCCAGACGTTTGGATGATATTCGCCGACCCGATGCTCGGGGCCACCGGGTATGTTGTCAATACACGGTGAGTCGACGTACCGGTAACCAAGCTCTGCGCCGATCATGCGGTTCCCTTTGCGTTGTTCTGAGTCCGCTACCTGAATCAGTATTTGTTTCGTTGATTCACCAGTATCTGTGCCGCTGAATATTTCTTCGGTAGCTATCGATCGCCATTTCAGACGGCCCAAATTCGCGTAACGCGATGCCCCAACGTTTCGATCACCGACTTGACGCCGCTCTATTTCGTATGAGTCCAGAAGCTCTGGGCCTCCCCAACCCTTGAGTGTCCCAATTAATTTCCATGCAAGGTCAAACGCGTCTCCCACACCAGTATTCATACCAAGCCCACCGGTCGGTATAACCAGATGAACCGAGTCTCCGGCCAGGAATACGCGGCCCTCTCTGTATCGTTCAGCGAGCAACAGGTTCTGTCGCCAGGGGGCGCAGGAGAGTAATTCATATTCGATAGGGAATCCGACAATTTCCTCAAACTTACGTTTCATGGCCTCCGCGTCTGGAACAGTCGCATGTAGGCTCCAATGCTTCGTCGAGTCTTGCATGATGAGAAACGTATGCTCGGTGTCCGCTCTGTGATAGTGCCGCCCCTGTCCAGGTCCGTTTCCGTGAGGCAGTCGATCGAACAGGTCCTCGCAATGGAAGAGGGCCTGTTGGAGCTCAAGAATTCCACCCTCGCCGTGTAGCTTGATTCCCAGTTGCTTGCGTATCGGACTGGATCCCCCATCGCAACCGACGAGGAACAGTGCTGCCAGCGTTCTTGATTTACCATCTGAGTCTTGGCAACGGACTGTTACCCCTCGCTCACTTTGCTCGAACTCGACAAACTCATAATCAAAACGTACGTCGACCGATTCAAGGGTTTCGGCCTCTGCTTTAAGCAGCGGCTCGAGAGTATACTGTGAGATCAGTTGGTAGGGCTCGAGGGGCATCGAAAGATCGTTGCAGTCTTTAATATTTTCCTGGAAAGTTTTTATGGATGGGTGCTTTTCCTCTAGCAGCGCAGGTTTTGTTAGGTCCTCTACAACAAACACGTCCATCGGACAATCCGCTCGCAGACCGGCCTCACGGATCTTTTGAGATAATCCAATACGACGAAACATTTCCATCGATCGAGCGTTACAACGCTCCATTTTGGGTAAGAACTGTGGCTCCGGATTCCGCTCAAGAAGAATCGTTTTTACCCCGGCTCTGCCGAGATTAATGGCAAGCGACAGGCCGACCGGCCCGGCCCCCACAACTATAACACTCGCGTCCAAACTAGGTTCCTCGTATAGAATTATCGATTAGTCGATTCCCATCAGTTTGCAGGCGTTCTTGAAGAACACTTTTTCTTTGACGGCTGTGTCCAACGCGATGGATTCGATCGCATTAATTGTCTCTCGAATGTACATCGGACCGCCTTCAGGATCGAAGGGGGCATCTGATGCAAAAACGACGCGATCTTCGCCGAAGAATTCGATTGCGTGTTCTATCGCCTTCTTTGATCCGAAGCTTGCTGTATCGGCATAGAACTCCTTGAAATACTGGAGGTGTGGTTTCTTCAGTGCGTCTTTAATGGCGCCGAGGTCTCTGTCGCTTGTTCGTTTACCCATCTGGTCCCAACCAGGACCAACACGGCCCTCAAAAAACGGAACCATGCCACCAGCGTGGTGCGTGATGATATTGATATTCGGATAGCGATCAAAAATTCCAGAGAATACGAGACGCGCCATTGCCGCTGACGTTTCGTAAGGCCAGCCAAAGGTCCACCAGATCTCGTACTCAGATCGATCCTCGGACTGGTAATCTGCAAACCCCTGGCCACGAGCGGGGTGCATCCATATCGGTTTACCACTCTCGTTCATGTACTCGAAGAATGCGTTAAAGTCCGGGTGGTCTAGTGGTTGGCCTTTGATGTTGGTATAAATCTGCATACCAACAGCACCTAGCTCTTCAATGGCTCGTTGCGACTCTGACGCCATACCGGTACCGTGATTCATTGGCGCCGTGCCAACAAATGCTGGGAACCTTTCAGGATATTTGTCGCAGAGCGAGGCCATCGAATCGGAGCCGACCTTGCTCAGTTCTAGGGCTTTTTCTGGGTCCGCGATCTTCTCGAGCGGTGGAGAGGCTAGGGTCAGCACCTGTTGGTAACCCTCACCAAACATGTCCATGACCTCGAACCGGCGATCAAGGTTGGTGATCATGGGTACCGCACCGCTACGTAATGTGATGTCAGTCATCTGGCCGATATGACCGACTAAGGCGTCAAAGAACTCGGTAGGCCAGATATGATTGAAGATGTCTAGCTTACGCATACTGTTTCCTTGATAAGTTTTTATACTTCTATAAACACTTTACCGTCTTGTTTGCATACGACGTATGACTTGACGGGATCCATGCATGGTGGGGCGGTGACCTCTCCAGTGCGGATATCGAACGCGCCGTTGTGAAAATCGCATTCAATATTGAATCCATCCAAATAGCCCTCGCTGAGCGAGCCGGGTCCGTGACTGCACATATCGTCTAGAGCGTAGAAGTTATCTTCGACCTTGAAAAGGGCTATATCCAAGCCATCTACACTGAACAATCTAGATTCGTTGTGATTTAGATCAGATTCGGAGCACAATTCTATTAGAGCCATAGTGAAATTGAATTACCTTTAGATTTCTAAGTGTTGCTATCGTACCATTGTGTTATCGATATGGACGATAGAATCTAAATCGTTTTTGACTGAACGGGATTAAGAAAAACTATGCTTTCACGTGAAGATAATGATCTGCTAACTCAAACAGGGCCCGGCACACCGATGGGAGACATGTTCCGTCGTTACTGGCTACCTGTATTGCTCTCTAGCGAGCTTCCGGAGAATGACTGTCCTCCAGTTCGTGTACAAATATTATCTGAGAGGCTGATTGCGTTTCGTGACAGTGATGGTCAGTTAGGTCTGATCGATGAGTTCTGCGCTCACCGGGGAATTAGTCTGTGGTTCGGTCGGAACGAGGAGGGCGGTTTGCGTTGTCCTTACCATGGCTGGAAGTACGATGTGAATGGTAACTGCACAGAGATTCCATCAGAGCCCGAAGAGAGTGGTCTTTGCAATCGCATCAAATTAACCGCTTACCCAATGATTGAGAAAGGTGGCGTGGTATGGGTCTACATGGGGCCGAAGGAACATATTCCGCCGGAGCCTGAATACGAGTTCGCTAGCGTGCCCTTAGAACAGACCTTCAGCTCAAAGCGTATTCAGGAATGTAATTGGTTGCAGGCGATGGAGGGCGGGATCGACTCGTCTCATGTGTCATTCCTCCACCGTTTCACGATGAACAAGGATCCGTTGTTCAAGGGTGCCGAAGGTAACAAATACAACCTTAAAGATTCGAAGCCGGCTTTCGAAGTCAAGCAAATCGAGGGTGGTCTTTTGATCGGCGCGCGACGGAATGCGGAAAACGACCAGTACTACTGGCGAGTAACGCCATTTGTTGCGCCTTGTTTTACCGCTATTCCACCGAGGGGTGATCACCCGATTCATGGTCACTTTTGGATACCCATTGACGATCATAACTGTATGTCTTGGTCTTATGATTATCATCCAGTAAGAGCCCTATCGAAAGATGAGCGAGAGGCGATGGAACGTGGTGAGGGAATACATGTGGCGTGTATTCCCGGTACCTTCAGACCTCTCCAGAATAAGGACAATGACTATTTAATGGATCGGGAGGCTCAGAAGCGCGGTGAGTCATATAGCGGCATCGAAGGCTTTGCGATTCAGGATTCATCCGTTCAAGAGTCGATGGGGCCGATTGTTGACCGAACCAAGGAAAACTTGGTGTCTACAGATAACGGGATCATCATGGCGCGTAAGGTACTGAAACGCGCTGTCATTGCGCTTCGTGACAAAGGACAAATGCCTCCGGGAGTGGCGGTTGAAGAGCAACGTGTTCGTTCTGTCTCTAAGCTAATCCCGCGCAGTGATGACTTCTTAGAAGCCTCTAAGGAAGACTTCAAAGTCCGCGAGGGTGTCAAGCAAACCTCAGTATGACCGATGGAGCGCCTCAGTCAGTTGCAACAAGCGGCATTTGTGCCGAGCGACACTCGGCGCGAGCCACGCAGTTTAGGATACAAAAACCGAACAGCTCTGAGCGATCATTCGCCTTTGTGGTGCACCCTAGGGTAATAGGCCTGTTTGCAGATTGTGTCCGATCGGAGTTTGTTGAGTCTCCGACTCAGGCCGTTCTGTTTACATCGGAAGGAGGATTCGGCGACGTTGATCTGTTGTTCACAATCGCACCGCCAGACTTCCTAACCTTTATTTGCCCTGACGTGAGTAGCGATGACAAGCACTTCGAGTCCATCCTTGCTCGCGTAGATCGTTGGATGCGACATCGATTCATAACCACCGTGATAGTTGGTCGGGAGCGAAAAGTGGCGCGCTCGCCCACGTCTGCAAAGCTGATGGGAGATTTGAGGCGGATATCGTCGCAGCTGGTGTGGGCGAATGACGGTCAGGACCTAAAAGAGGTTCTGACTGCCTTGCGATTCTTCTGGATCAGCTAATTACGCAGGAACGCTAATGCGCGTTTGAATGCAAGTTCGGCGGATGATTGATGGTACCGGTCTTGACGTGTGTCGTTGAAAAATGCGTGTCCCGCACCCTCATAAACGAATGCTTCGTGCGCGATGGTCGCGCTCTCCAGCGCTTTAATGTAATCATCACGGCCCGCGTTAATCCGTTCGTCATTCTCTGCATAATGAAGTTGCAATGACGTATTGATATCCTTGATCAAAGACGGGTCCGGAGCCGTCCCGTAAAACATGACCGCTTTTTTCAGTTCGTTGATTTGGGTCGCGCAGTGGTTCACGACACCGCCGCCCCAGCAAAAACCAAGTATTGACTGATTATTGATCTTTGTGAGGGTCGTCAGGCTATCGAGCCAATACTGACTGATCTCAGTCACTTGTTCGCGAGATACGCCCTTGATATTCGCTATATTTGTGTCCACGTCTGCTACGGAACCGCCGATCGGGGAGAGGTAGTCTGGCGCGGCCACGGCGAAACCTTCACAAGCGAAACGGTTCGCCACGTCACGAATGTGATCATCGAGACCTCGATTTTCGTGGACGATGACAAGGCATCCTTTTGGTGACTCGGGTATTGAGAGGTGGGCTTTGAGTTCCATGTTGTTTCCTCTATAAGTTAGTCATTAGGTGTGTTAAGAATCCGGCAACGAAGGGGATAGGTGCCGCGACTATACAACGAATCATGAGAAAGCGAGGCCCGGCAAGATGAGTCTCATAGATGAGGATCCGATGGATAGCGAAGATACACCAGGCGGTTATAAATGCCACCAAGGCAGCCGGTGCTGCTCCGGAACCAGCTAGGGTAGCTGCCGTCGTGAACGCGACTGCGGGACCTGCCGGGACAAGCATTCCTGCGAAACCGCCGTAGAATATTGGCATCCATCCTGCGTCCTTCCCTAGGTGTGTTGATATCATCTCTGAAGGGATAATCTGCAGAAGAAAGCCGGTGCCGATGACCACAAGAATCATTCGCGGAAGAAACTGGGCGATTTGTTGTTTGAAACGTTCGTAGGCCCGTTCAACTGAGCCGTCATTCCGCCGCTTTGCGACATATACTAACGCTAGCAATAGCATGACCAGTAGCAGTAGCGATGGGCTCAACATGGTCGCCTTTCATCCTCATACTTACCAAACATCCAGGCCGCGAAAAGCCCCGCGAAAGCAGGTAACCAGAATCCGGCAATGAAACGGAGTCCTGCTTGCTCCGTTCCCATTAATGGGATATCCCATATCAAGATCCGTTGGACGCCCAGCATAGACCAAGCGGTGATGTACGTGATTCCTATTAGATAACCTAGCCCGCTACTCAGGAACATGTTGAGAATTGAGAACGAACTGGATGGTCCACCAGGCGTTACTGCACCGAGCATTGTCGCGTAGACCACCTTCAACCATCCTTTGCGGTTTTGAATTGTTTTTTTTAGTTTCTCAGGGTCTAGCAATACCCAGAGTAATGATGCAACTCCTAGCGCCATGGTGATTCTGGGTAGCATTCCCAAAAGCATCTCTTCTTGAACCGCGAGAGCCGACATGAAACCGTCCTGCCCCTTTAGGTGGTAGCAATAATAGGCACCAAAGACGCAAAAGGCAGAGTAGGCGATTAGCTCAATCGTTGTTTTTTTTGATCTCTTATTCTTCCGGTTGATGCTCATGCCTTCTCTATGTTGGAAGTTTTTTAGGTTAATTTATTTATTACGTATACCCTTTAATTAGCGAACCTTCACTCCTAAAGTGAAAAGATTTTGTTATGGGGCCAGGTGTCATTTGTTAGCAGAGTTACAGGCCAACATACCGTAATATCTGTGAGCGAATTGGGAGGATTTTATGTCTGAAAAAACTGACTTGGTTGCTGGTGGTTCCGACGGGGAAGTCGTCTGGGAGAGGTGGCAGAAGAAGCGGGTTTTCGTTAGGGCGCTCGAGGGTACCTACGGAGAGTTAATGTCAGAGCTGTTTAATCAGCCTAGGGTCTACCGTACGCCGGACATGAAATGGAAGGGTGGGCCACAAAACTACGGTAAGAAGGTCATTAACCCGCAGGCCGCAAAGGTTGCGCAATCGATCGAGACACATATCGATGTGTACGCGCCAGGTGGCTACGGACAGAAGCATGGTCATATGAACTCGGCTGTCTTTTTCGTTTTGAAGGGGAAAGGGCACGACGTTCATGACGGTCGCCGAATCGACTGGGAAGCAGGAGACGCGCTGATTGTAGAAAATGGCTGTGTCCACCAGCATTTTAATGATGACCCAGACGAGGAAGGCATCGTTCTCATTATGAAAGCCAAGCCACTGTTTCTCTTTATGCACATGATCTTCCAGAAGATGGTCGAGTATCCGCCGAAGACCGCAGTACCGGGCCACGAAGATTACGCCCCACCGACGTCGATTTAAGAGGAGTTTAGGAATGTTTGTTGATCCAACCGAGCGGGCTCGGGCAAAGAATGACTCCTTGTCTGTCGATTTTTACAGCCAGGCACTGGAGGCTTCTAAAGAGTTTCGTAAAGAATATGTGACACGTAAAAATATTGTAAAGTCGGATGAGATGCCGATGGAGCGTTCGGCGGATGGTCTGATTAAGCACATCATCCGTGAAGAGATGAATACCAAAGAGTGCTGCCTAGACCTCTACATGCAGTTCATAGAGTCAGGTAAGGCGACCGGTACGAGTCGCCACTTGTCGGAGGAAGTCGCCTTCGTAATTGAAGGGGAGGGTTATGACCACCACTTTGACGTGAATTTCCATTGTGCCGACGAATTCATCTGGGAGTGGGAGACTACGCCTAAGGTGTTCGAGTGGAAGGCCGGTGACTTCATCTACATTCCACCATATTGCGCCCACAAGCGCTTCAACACCTCAAGCACAGAGGCGCGAATCGTGGTTATGAACAGCCGGATGCCTCGGCTGATGGGGTTTGACTGGTTCGATCAATTGGAGCCCGCTAAAGGGTTCGAGGATTGTTGGGTGCCGCCCGAAGTTTGACTTAGAAAGACGGTTGTTGTTGGTTTTGGCACCAACAACCTATAGCTATGCAATTCAATTACATTTGATGATCTTGCAAAGAGCTTCGTGGCGAGCCTTAGGGTCTTCAATCTTCTCGAATTCGTTCTTTAGCTTCATCGCGAAACGGATGGTATTAGCGATGGCGGAGAGCATTCCTTTTGGCTCTTCAGATTCATAAGCAGCTGTCGTTACTGTCATTGTGCAATAGTCTCTCATGTAATCCAATTTAGAGATTTAAGTATATGACGCATAGCAGCAATTTTCAACTTTAGTATGTGTCGAAAAGAAACATTTCAACCATCAAAGAGAGTATGACTCCATCGATGATGGGTGGAACAGTTCTTCCGCGTCTAGCCGGCGGCTCGACAATCTCTGGTTGTGGTGGTAATCGAGGAACTTATCGATGACGTGCTTGTTATTTTGGAAGCCGTACGTCCATAGCTCTGGCCCGAGCTCCTTACGAACGAAGTCAATCTGCTCGTCAAGGAGCGGCATCGTCATTTTACTCGCAGACGTATCAAGAATAGCTTCGAGCGCAACTTTCCTCGCCTCTTCGAACGCCTTATATAGGGATGCAGGTAGCCAAGGGTATTGGTTCACGATTTCTTTTTTAATTCCAAGGACATGCATGATTGGAAATATTTGCGTATTTTGGTAGTACTCGGCCACTGCCCCGAAGGTATCGGGGAACAGCCGGCCGTAGTCAGGGTTGGTATAGAAGTCTTTTGGCGGCCTAGGACCAATTAGCCCGTCAATCGTTCCGCTCGCCATTAACTCGTTCAGTGTGGTTCCTTCAGGGGCCTCTCTGTAGTCGAGACCCTCAGGCAGCTGTACCTTAATCTTCTCCGGACGCTTGGGATCAAACAAGCCGCCTCGAATCCAATGAATAGCGGTCTGTGGGACACCGTAGTAATCCTCAAGGATTCCTCTTAACCAAACGTTTGCAGTGAGTTGATACTCCGTGACACCTAAGGTCTTTCCCTTCAGGTCACTCGGCTTGTCAATGTTAGCGTCGTTACGTGTAAAGATCGCGGCGTGTCTGAAAGCACGAGACAGAAACACCGGCACCGCGGTATACGGGAAGTCTGGATTACAAGCACCGACGCAGTAGGAAGAGAAAGAAAGTTCGCATACGTCGAATGACTGGAATCGAAAGGCACGGTAAAACATTTCCTCCGGGGAAAAGAACAAGTGATTCGGGTCGGCGCCCTCGATGGTAACCCGTCCGTCCGAGATAGGCCGGGTGCGGTCATAATTGCCTGTTGCTATTGTCAGATTGAGTTTACTCATCTTAGATTCCTTGCATCGCTACTGTGTTAATTCAGCCAACGTTCGTCGTGCGGTTATGCCTTGGTCCACCTTCAGATCGATCCCATTAATCGAGGCCGATGATGGGTTTGCTAGGAACCAGATCACGTCAGCAATTTCTTCGGGGGTGGTCGTTCGTCTGCGTAGATCACTGTTCTGGATTCTGCGGCTTTTGAACGCCTCTTTGAAGCTTGGTGTGAGTCTGGTTTCAACCGAGGAGGGGCTTACCGTGTTGAAACGGATACTTTCTTGCGTGGTAGCCTGCCTCATAGACCAGTAGATCAATAATTCCTTTGATAGTTCATAGGCCCGCGCCGGCGTGAGACTATCGATGTCGAGAGTGTTGGCTAATTCGTACCTTGAGGCCTCTGCGAGTTGACGTAATTCGACTATATTTTGCTCCCATTTGGCCCCAGCACGGGAAGCTACGGTAGTAACTGAGCCTCCGGGCTTGATTTTTTTTAGTGCGGCATCGGTGAATGATTTCGTACCGAACCAATTTACTTGAAGGACAGCGCTATTGTTGCCAGGGGTCGGTGCGATTCCGGCGCAATTGATCAGCATATCGATATTTTTGGGGAGGGAGTGGACACATTCTGATACCGATTTGGATTCTGAAAGATCTAGGAAGCGATAGCTATCCTCGTCGGATGGTTCCCTGTCACAAACGATCGTATATATCCCGTTAGCTTCAAAAATTTTTTGGGTCGCCCGCCCGATGCCATTTGTTGCTCCGGTAACTACCGCAACCATTGGTTTTGATTTCGGCATTAATTTTCACCCGCCAGGCTGTTTCTCAGTATCTCGAGCCCCGCTTTGAGGTTAGATAATTGCTCTGGGGTAAACGCTGTCAGCGGGCGATCGTTGATGGCTTTAGCGATTGGTATGAGTTTCGATTTGAGTCCGTGTCCTTTGTCGGTCAACTTAACGGTCATTTTTCGGCGATCTTCTGAGTCTCTTGTTCGAGTAAGTAGGCCTTGCTTTTCCATGCTGGCGAGCGCGGTGAATGTCGTTGACTCCTTCATTCCAACGGCGTTAGCGAGCTCGCGCTGCGTTACCTCGTCTTTTTCCCAGAGCACTCGAAGGAAATGGTACTGGCCGATTAAGATGCCATGCTCGGCGATCGCGTCTTGTAAGTTTCTGGTGTAGATCCTTGTAATTTCGCGAGCCAGGTATGCTATCGAGTGATCGGTGAGAAACGATGATTGGTATGCTGAGTCTGTGTAGCTAGTTTCTGACATCTTTGTGGTCACCATCCCAGTAGATTAATCGATGAGCGGTAGATGAGAGAGATGGCTATCAGACCTAGTGTGACCATCACGGCCCTCTCGAACAAAGCCTCTGAGACCTTGAATCGCATGCGCTCGCCTAGCCAGATCCCAAGTAGCATGGGTACACAGATCGCAAAGGAACCCAGGAGCTGTGTGAGGCTGAAGGATCCCAGTACCGCTAGACCACCATACATTGGTAAAAACCCGCCCAGGTAAAGCAACGCGATCGCTTTCACAAAGTCGTCTTTCTTGAGGTTCTCGAGCGAGGATAGGTAGAGGACGAGTAGTGGTCCGACGAATGAAGTGGTGCCACCAACTACTCCCGCCGCGAGACCACCTAGGGGGCCACTGATTCCCTCTTTGTCCGGCGGAATTTTGAGTTTCCATTTTGTCGTACGTAACGCGATGTTGATTAAAACGATGATCCCTAGACCAATTTTAATGACGTTCGAGTCCGCGCTTACCAGGACCTGTACACCCAGGCTGACACCAATTATTTGACCAAGCCCCAGCGGCCAGAATCGTTTTAGGTACTCGAGGCTCTTCCTTGAGAATTTGGCTTGGTAAATGTTAGACGCAAGCACCGGGACCGCCATCATTGGTATCACGCTGAGGAGAGGCATGAATAGTGCGAGTAGTGGGGTGGCAAAGAGTGGCATACCGAACCCGAGAAACCCTTTGATGAGCCCCCCGAGAAATACAATCACAGTGATGAAGAGGAGGGCCTCGATTGAGAGTGACACTAGTGCGTCCATCGGTCTTTGTGCCACATCATTTTGATTTACCTATTAATTAAGGGCCTCGTTGACGATTAGATACCTAAGTAGTAGCGTTCTGCAAGTGGGCCACTTCAATAATAAAAACGCATTTAACTTACGGGGCATCCATGCTGAAACTTACATTTGCCTGCCACGACTATGATCACGTTCGAGATATCTTTGAGCCAGAGGTGGTCACCGAAGGTGTAGAGCTTACCCAACTCAAGCTCCCGGTCGAAGAGATTTTTTTTAGGTTTATCAAGTTTGGGGAGTTCGAGATCTCGGAGCACTCGTTTGCAAAATACGTCAATTTAAGATCGAAAGGGCAGGCTCGAGGCGTCGCTATCCCGGTGTTTCCGTCCCGTGTGTTTCGCCACTCGGCTATCTATGTCCGGAGCGACTCAGACATCAAGACCCCGAAGGATCTGGAGAGCCGTCGGGTTGGTATCCCCGAGTGGGGACAGACAGCGGGTGTTTATGTCAGGGGCGCTTTTGCGGATCAATTCGGTGTCCACCTGGGTTCAATTACGTGGGTGCAGTCTGGCGTCCACGAGCCCGGTAGGGCGGAGAAGGTTAAGTTTAATCTTCCCGATTGGGTGAATCTGCAACCAGACACTCAACATAATCTGAATGACCTGCTTCTGTCTGGTGCCGTTGACGCGGTAATTACGGCTCACCCGATACAGTCATTCAAAGATGACGACCCTCGTGTCGTCAGGATGTTTGAGGACCCGAGACAGATCGAGGGTGAGTATTTTCAAAAGACGCAGTGCTTCCCGATTATGCACACGATTGTGATTCGGAACGATGTTCTTGAAGAGAGCCCCTGGGTTGCGCAGACCATCTATAAAGGTCTCGATCAGGCAAGAGCCCGTTGCGTGGGAAGGCTGAGCGATGCGACGGCATCTGCTGTCCCGATGCCTTGGGTCTTTTCAGCGATGAAAGACTCTCAAGCTATGTATGGGGGTCACGACATTTGGAGCTACGGTATCGATGAAAACCGGACGACGCTCGAGACATTCGCAAGGTACTGCTATGAGCAGGGGGTCGCTGATAGATTGATGTCGCCGGAAGATCTTTTTTTTGAGAATACGTTTGAGTCTTTTAAGGTCTGATTGATGAGTTTAGGTGGTTTTTTTAGCTCCGGGTTCGCCCGCCAACCGAAGGGTCTGGTTGGTTATGTATTGACCGCTTATGCGGCACTTTTTGTGCTCTGGTCGGCTTACGCGGCCGTTTTCTCGAGACTTGATGCGCTCGTGCTTGTGACCCTGTTCTTGTCTTTCATGTTGGTTCTCGTGTTTTCCACAATCGCAGCTGGGAGTGAGCGGCCCGAGGCTGATCCCGATCGGATCCCAGTCTATGACTGGGTTCTTGTCTTGTGCAGTATCTCTTGCGGTGTCTATTTCGCTCTGAATGCCGGTGCTATAGCTACCCGGATTACGCTGCTTGATCCTCTATCATTTACCGATATCACGTTCGCCAGTCTGTTGATCATTTTATGTCTCGAGGTGTGTCGTCGGACAGTGGGGTTACTGCTAACCGGTATTGTTGTCTGTTTTATGGTCTACAACCTTTACGGTCACGTGTTACCAGCCCCGTTTGGTCACGGGTATATCGGCTTTGAGCATTTCCTGGATATCATGATTTTTACAACCGATGGTCTGTTTGGTACTCCGCTGAGAGTTGCAGCGACCTATGTGCTTTTGTTTGTTTTGTTTGGGACATTTTTAGCGAACGCTGGGGGTGGTGAGTTTTTTAATAATCTTGCGGCCTCGGTTGCGGGCGCGCGGGTTGGGGGGCCGGCTAAGATCGCGGTCGTGTCCTCGGGCCTCTATGGGACTATTTCGGGTAGTCCGACATCGGATGTGGTGACGACCGGCTCGATTACGATCCCGATGATGAAGAAAATTGGTTACCCGGCGACGGTGGCTGGTGCTGTTGAAGTCGCGGCCTCGACGGGAGGGAGTATCCTTCCTCCGGTGATGGGGTCGGCGGCGTTTATTATGGCCGAATATACGGGTATCCCCTATCTTGATATCGTCGTGGCGTCGGCGATACCGGCGCTTTTATACTATTTCTCAGTTTACTCGCAGGTCCATTTCACATCCGTTCGTCTGGGGTTGAAGGGTCTCGATAAGAGTGCGGTGCCGCCTCTGTCACAGACAATGAAAAACGGTGGGTTGTTCTTGGTGCCGTTGGCTGCGATTGTCTGGGCCTTGTTCGAAGGATACAGCCCCACGTTCGTCGCTCTGTTCGGTGCGGTCGCCGTGATTGCGATCTCATTCTTCAGGAAACAAACGCGCTTGTCTGTTACACGGATTGTTGAGACCTTGGCGGAAACGGGGCGGCGCCTAGCACCCGTCGTCGGCGCATGCACTGCAGCCGGATTTGTAATCGGTGGTATTACCATGACGGGACTCGCGGCCAAGCTCTCAGCGCTCGTATTTCTAATGACCGGAGACGCCATTTGGCTAACACTGGTTGTTGCCGCAATTATGACGATCATCTTGGGTATGGGCATGCCGACAGTGAGTTCATATATTCTGGCCGCGGTCTTAATTGGTCCATTGCTGATTAAGCTAGGGTTACCAGAGATGGCTGCGCATCTGTTTTTACTCTATTACGCAGTCCTGTCTGCGATTACTCCACCTGTCGCTGTCGCCGCTTTCGCGGCAGCCTCGATCGCGGACGATAACCCGATGAAGATATCGTTTAAGGGAGTTCAGTTCGCTGTGGGAGCGTTTTTACTTCCTTTCTTTTTCGTCCTGGATCCTGCACTGTTGGGGGAGGGATCTGTGATCGAAGTAACGTGGGCGACATTGAGTGCGGTGCTTGCATTTCTCTTAATCTCCGTTGCATCAGCAGGGTGCTTTAACAGTCCGTTGGGGACATTTCAGCGATTGTTAACTTTCGCTCTAGTCGTCCCGCTGTTGACGCCTGTTCTTGCTTATCAAAGCTTAGGATTTATCGCTGGTATTGGAATTTTGTTTTGGTTCTGGCTAAGAAGTAGAGCTAATGTAAGGGCGGATTAGCAAAACTGCACAATAAGAAGGAAAGGTTCATGGTGGGAATGAGAAAAGTAATAAAAACTGTGGTCGTTGGAACTTGTATAGGTCTAGCGTCTGTCAATGTGATCGCCAAAGATAATTATATTCTGGCAGGAGCCAGTCCAGGCGGCTTATGGTCGCTTCTGGGAGCAGGTGTCGATAAGGCAATGCGTGCTAGTTATCCGAATGCGACAGTAACTTATCAGACCTCGGGCGGTGGCTTCGCTAATGCCGTGCAGGTTGCGTCTCAAAAGGTGGATTTCGGCATAATGCATGATGCAGAAGCGAAGATCGCCGCGAAAGGCACCGATCCTTACAAAGCGCCGGTCACTAATCTGCGTGCGATGGCTGTGATGTACAACTTTGGCGCATTCCAACCGATGGTCACTAAGGACTTCGCAGACAAGTACGGTATCTCTTCATATGAAGATCTGAAATCGAAGAAACCACCGGTTCGGTTGATTATAAATAAGCGAGGTATTATCGCGCACAATCAGGCGTTGGAAGTGTTGGCCGCATACGGCATCACTTTAAATGATATTGAATCATGGGGCGGTAGCGTTCAGTACTCGGGATCAAAGGGTATTGTTGAGCTTATGAAAAACCGTCAGGGTGACATGGTGATGAATAATCTCTTCGTCGGGCACTCGTCGATTCGTGATATGTTGAACTCAATGCCGATGGTCATGATGCCGGTATCACAAGCGGTGAGGGATAAGGTCAGCGGTGCAATGGGAACCGGTCAGATGGTGATACCTGGCAAGGCCTACGATATCTTGTCTGATGATTACCCCACGTTGGCATTAACGGCAATGCTAGTTGTCAATTCTGATACGTCAACTGATGAGGTCTATAAGGTTACTAAGGCTCTCATCAACAATATTGGCGAGATTCAGGGCGTACACAAGGCAATGCGTGCGCTGAATCCGGAGATGATGGTTAAACAGAACGCGATCCCTTTCCATCCTGGGGCGGTTAGGGCCTACAAAGAAGCAGGGCTGATGTAAACGGTCCACCTTCTTGAAAAGGCCCGGCTATTGTCCGGGCTTTTTCTAGCCTAGTTTCGGCAGAGTGTCTTCCAGTCTGTCTCTTTGGAGTGGACACCCTCATAAGACTTAATCTGAGTTTGTTTCAACACCGATTTCGATC
Source organism: uncultured Litorivicinus sp. (assembly GCA_902541775.1). Classification (GTDB taxonomy): domain Bacteria; phylum Pseudomonadota; class Gammaproteobacteria; order Pseudomonadales; family Litorivicinaceae; genus HIMB30. The sequence goes on from CACBSE010000003.1 coordinate 47,750, forward strand.
CAAGCGCCGCCCCACCAGCCTCCATGGTCTTAGCCGCGTCAACCATAAGCTTTCGAAACTCGACCACAGCCATATCAGAAGCCCCAAGCGTATCAGTCGTCCTGTCGACTATCGCACCCATCGAGACCCACATGATGATGTCTTGGTTTGGGATCCCAGGAACTCCTGTGAAGTTTCCTTGTTTCATGAGGGCCCGATCTTGAAGGAATCTGTTTTCTGGTTGTCTTTTCGATACCCAATTCTCGTCAAGATCCTTTCCGGGTACTGAGTAGTTAAACCGCCTCCACTCCGCGGTGTCAGGACAGGTCTCGCCGCCCCAAGCGATAAAATTCAGTATGGAGTTCTTGTCATCGATCGGGACGACTACTGTCGTGACGTTATAGCTGGAATTTGGTGGGATCAGACAGGTAAACGGTGCGATATACTCAGTTACTCGGAAATACTCATTAAGTGCCGGCTGCTTAATTGGATGCCGAATCGCCGCGTAATGGAAGCCGTAGTCAGTTCGCTCGACCTGCATTCTGGGTGACCTATCAGTCGACGGCCGGTACCAGGCTTTATCATCAGCCGCGGCTCCCTCGACCTTTGCGGGTACCATATCTGACGAATGGAGGCTTGACGAGTGAGACGAATCAATCTGGCCCTCCATGATCTGAGCCCAGTTCGCACGGATACGGATTTTCGTGACTGAGACCTTGGTGTCAGCCGTAGGTGCGAAGGCAGGTGGTTGAAACTCCGGTATGTCGTCTTCGTTGCCGAGCCACGCCCAGACAAATGCTCCCCACTCCCGGGTTTGATATGCGTTTTGTCTGACCTTCGTAATTAGGTCGCTACCCTTTGGCTCGGAAGGCATGCTTACACATTTCCCACTCACGTCGAATTTCCAGCCGTGGTACAAGCAGGTTAGGCCACAGTTTTCATTACGGCCATAAAGCAGAGACGCGTGTCGGTGTGGGCAGAGTTCGTCGAGTAAACCGACAGCCCCATTGGTATCTCTGAAGGCGACATAGCGACAACCAAATACTTCGATAAGAATCGGGGTCCCGTCATTTTCACGGAGTTCCTCACTCAGGCAGATTGGGACCCAGTGGCTCCTCATGATCCTCTCCATGGGAGCTCCATCGGTGACTTTGGTTAATAGCTCATTCTCTTCTAGGGTCAGCATATCAGTCTCTATCTTGTACTATTATCGTTGCACGTGTTTACACCACACCAGCAAACGTTTAGATTTCTAATTATATTTACTTAGATATCGAAATCAATGAATAACAGTAACGAACTCAATCTGTTGGTTAGTGAAAGACGGGAGGTCGCAAAAGACATTCTCGAGTTTCGCTTCGCCACCCCTGACGGATCAGGGCTCCCTCCGTTTTCCCCGGGTTCACATATCGCGGTGATGACTCCTGGCGGCGCGAATCGACAGTATTCGTTGATTAATGATGGCCATCAGCCAGAGTTTTACCAAATCGCAGTCAAGTTGGAGCCCGAATCTCGGGGTGGATCTCAGTCAATGCATGATGACTTAGGGATTGGAGATCCTGTCACCGTGCAAGCTCCAGAAAATAGCTTTCCCCTGGTCGAGGCACCTGAGTATCTATTTATCGGAGGTGGTATCGGTATCACGCCGTTGGTGGGCATGGCGCATTTTTGTAATGCCAACGACAAGCCATTCCGCTTGATTTATTGCGCTCGCACGGAAGAACATGCGGCGTACTGTGAGCATTTGAAGAGCACGTTCGGAGACCGTGTGGTTGTCCACTTTGATGGCGGTGACCCAGAGAAGGCCTATGACTTTTGGGAAGAATTTATGACCCCAAATGCAAACCATACCTACTGCTGTGGACCGAAACCACTCATGGAGGAGATACAAGCCTTAAGTGGGCACTGGCCAGAAGAGCAGGTTCATTTTGAGGACTTCCACCCACAGCGTGGCATAGAGTACATAAACTCGCCTTTTGTAGTATCAATTAAATCAACCGGTGAGAGCTTTCAGGTTGATGAGGCGAGCACAATACTGGAAACACTGCGTTCGAATGGTTTGAGGGTTCCAAGCTCTTGTGAGAGCGGTACCTGCGGCTCATGTAAGATGCGGCTAGTGGCCGGCGAGGTGGAGCACAGGGACTTTGTTCTGGAATCAGACGAGTATGATTCTGCAATCATGGTCTGCGTGTCTCGTGGCAGGGGCGATATCGAGATTGACTTCGAAGATTATTGATCCAATTCGAGTCGGAGTGGTTGGCCTCGGAAGAGGTTTCACCTTGACAGCGCCGTCTGCGCTTGAAAGCCAGCTGGTCGAGTTTGTTGCTGCAGCGGCGCCACGTGATGAATCTCAAAAAGCGTTTCAGTCAGTTTTCCAGGGGCGCGCTTATTTCTCCTATGATCAACTGCTCTCAGACTCCTCTGTAGAGGCTATTCATGTCGCGACACCGCATCAGCTGCATGCAGAGATGACCGTGGCAGCGGCAGAGGCCGGTAAGCACGTCTTGGTAGAGAAGCCGATGGCAATCTCGTTGGCTGACGCCGAGCGCATGATCAGTGCGTGTGAGACGAATCAGGTAGCCTTGATCGTTGGTCCAGCCCACTCGTTTGATGCGCAGGTACTTACCGCGAGACAGATGATTGATAGCGAGCGGTTCGGTAGGGTGTTGGCGATCAATACTTTTAACTACACAGATTTTATGTACCGACCGCGTAGGGATGAGGAACTCAGGACGGTCGATGGTGGCGGCGTGTTGTTCTCTCAAGGTGCTCATCAGTTTGATATTGTGAGGCTGCTAGTGGGCGCGCCTGCGAGTGAGGTATACGCGTCAACCGGTCACTGGGACAGGGATCGGGATACTGAGATTTCATATCAGGCAATGATACGGTTCGCTAACGGAGCGGTGGCACAATGCACCTACTCGGGTTTCGCTCGATTTGATTCAGATGAGCTGATGGGCTGGGTTAGTGAGACGGGATACGTCAAAGATCCGCAGAACTATGGAAGTTCTCGTAAGGCGTTGGTCGATCTGACACGTGACCAGGAGCGTAGCGCGAAACGAAGTCGAACGTTTGGCGCTTCAGAATTAAAAGCTGCCGCCCCAAACAATGAGCACTTCGGTCCTCTGATAATCCAGTGCGAGCACGCAGACCTTAAGATTGAGCCACATCAGATCAATGTCTACACTGATTTTGAAAAAGAAGTTGTCCCAGTCCCATCGGTCACGAGCCCTCGAGAGCCTGTATTTAAGGCACTTTACGAGGCGATCCGGTTAGGGACTTACCCGTTTCAATCTGGACGTTGGTGTCTGGGAACGCTCGAGATCTGTCAAGCGGTGATAGAGTCAGCTGCAAAAGGGAAACCGGTTCACTTGAACCATTGATAACGGGGTGTTTTAGGGAGAGGGTTCGTTGGATTTACCTAAAGTTTTGATAAATGACGAGGTGAAGCGTGCGTTAACAGAGGATCTCGGACGAGCAGGAGACCTCTCCACTCAGGCGACAATAGATCCGGAAACAATAGCGACTGGCTTGTTCGTCGCACGCGATGCGGGTGTAGTGTGTGGGTTGCCCCACGCGGCACTCGCATTTGAGATGATTGATTCGCAACTGCATTTTGAGCAAAAACTTTCGGATGGTGATCATGTTACGCCGGGCACAATCATCGCGTCGATTTCGGGGCAGGCGAGATCCATTTTATCGGCTGAGCGGACCGCTTTAAACTTCATGTGCCACCTATCAGGGATCGCGACACTGACTTCGCAGTTTGTGTCTCAGATCACCCACACCGACGCGAGGATGTGTTGTACTCGGAAAACGATCCCTGGTTTTAGGGCATCACAAAAATACGCCGTTCGCTGTGGCGGGGGTTCTAATCATAGGTTTGGATTAGATGATGCGATTCTTATCAAAGACAACCATATTGCTGTATCAGGTGGAATCACCAAGGCCCTCGAAGCCGCGAAATCATTTGCAGGTCACTTGGTCAAGATCGAGATTGAGGTCGATACGCTCGAACAATTTGAGGAGGCGCTGAGTGCGGGTGCCGATTGTGTTTTATTGGACAATTTTTCTGCTGAACGACTTAAAGAGGCAGTTCAAATTAACCGAAGTCGTGCATCTTTAGAGGCATCCGGCGGGGTCAAGCTAGACACTGTGAGAGCGATCGCTGAGTCTGGTGTCGATTATATTTCGTCTTCGCAGATAACAATGTCAGCGTCCACGTTTGATATAGGACTCGACATAGAAGTTTGCTAGGGGTACTCGATGAAGGTTATCAACAACGCAGATGTTTCACGTTTGGTCACCCAAGAAGAAGTAACGAGAGCACTTGAAAGTGCCTACCAGGATTTTTTTAACGGAACCGCCGTGTGTCGTCCGAGGGTGGACGTGGAAATTCCGTCTTCGTCACCGGAGCGATTCTACCGTTGGGGTACGATGGAAGGCGGCAGCGCTGGCAAATACTTCGCGATCCGCTGTAAGTCGGATATGATCTATCACAAGACCGTCGGATCGTCTGTGACTCAAGAGAAGTACTGCGTCGAACCTGGTACGTTTTGCGGGTTCATCTTGTTGTTCTCGGTAGAGAACGGTGAGCCGTTGGCTTTGATCAACGACGGTGTCATTCAGCACATGCGTGTCGCTGCTGATGGTGCGATTGGGGTCAAGCACGCGAGTCGTGAAGACTCTTCGGTCATTGGTTTGCTTGGATCCGGGGGAATGGCTAAGGACCACCTGCGATCAGTTGTTCATGTACGCGACATTCAGCGCGTCCAAGTCTTCAGTCCGACGAAAGAGAATCGTCAAGTGTTTGCTGAGAAAATGTCGATGGAGCTGGGTATCGCTGTTGTTCCCGTCGATGCACCAGACGATGCGGTTCGAAACGTGGACATCATCATGGGCCTGACTGACTCTGCTGTCCCGGTGATTAAGCCGGAGTATGTTGAGCCGGGCCATCATCTACTCAATGTTGGTGGCGGTGGCGGTATCCCTCCGGAAATCCAAGCGTTGGTTTCCAAATTCTTGCGTTTCGGTAACACCGACTCCCCGGTCGGTTGGTCTGATACCTCGTTCGATGACGAGCACCTGACCTGGCAAGCGAGGTCAGGTTTCACAGAAAGGGCGATGGCCTCCAAGGGACGGGCTCATGGTGTGTTTGGGGACGACAGGCTCGTATACTTGTCTCAAGTACTAGACGATGGTCAGTTTATCAGACATCCTGCTGATGTAACTTACTCTGAGAGAGGAAATCTTCAGGGTAATCAGTTTCATGCTGTCGCTGGCCTGCTCTATGAGAAAGCGGTCGATGCCGGGATTGGTACTGAGATTCCGACAGAATTGTTCCTACAGGATATTCGTAACTAATAGACAGGTCCATTAATTGTCTGGTACTGGTAGTATTCCCGTAACCCAAACACAGACTTCTCCCACCCGAGACCACTGTGCTTGTGGCCACCCGCGGGTAGCTCCCCTGAAAATTGTCCCATTGCTCGGGCAGCGTTAATGAATACGCGTCCGGTTTGGAGCTGACTTGCGGTGTGTTTAAGGTCAGTCAGATCTGAGCCCCAAACAGACCCACTGAGCCCATAGTCCTGATCATTCAGCTCTTCTATAAGCTCTGAGAGACTCTGGTACTCCAGTATCGGGAGCACCGGGCCAAACTGCTCTTCTGTAACCAAGGTATGTGTATGATCGATATTCCATACAAGTGTCGGTTGGACGTAGCATCCATTAGCGAGGTCTGCGGATTCCAGAATTGTCCCACAAGGACGGATGGTTGCTCCAGTAGCCTTGACCGTCTCGATCAGCCTGATCAAACGTTGCTGAGCGTCGCGGTCGATCACGGGCCCAACTGTGGCCGACGAGTCTGAAGGCGGGCCTATTTGCAGTTTCTCTGCGGATGCGACCAACGCTTCAATCATTTTGTCCTTGATCGAGGCGTGGACGTAGATTCGTTTGGTCGCATAACAGAATTGACCCGAACGACGGAATGCCGAGTCGACTAGTTGTGTAGCGGTCGCCATGATGTCAGCGTTAGGAAGGATAATCGCTGCGTCGTTCCCGCCGAGTTCGAGCTGGACAGACTTCAGTTCAGAAGCTGCCGCCGCAGCGACGCTCTTTCCCACGGCGGTACTGCCGGTGAATGATATTTTTCGGATATCTCGGTGCCTGATCATGGCCTCGCCGAGTTCATCTAGCCCATGTAGTACGCTGAGAAGGCCCGGCGGTAGACAACTTCTAAGCAGGTCTAGGAACAACGTCACGCCACTCGGTGCGCGTGGTGAGGGCTTGACGATGACCGCGTTACCCGTCAGAAGCGCTGGGACTACCTTGGCGGTGGCTAGCGAAATTGGTGCATTCCAAGGGACGATCGCAGCTACAGTCCCATATGGAACCTTTTTAATTTCAGCAAAGAATGAATCATCGGTCAGATGTATGGAAGCAAGCTCCGTCATACCAACCTCGAGTGTGTGCGTGATTTGACCAATCGACTCCTGTACTTCCCGTCTCACAACTGCGTCCAGCATCCCTTGCTCTGTTTTCAGTACCTCAACGAGCTCATCGAGGTGAGCTTCGATCAGAGAGCCGAATGGTTCGATGGCGGACACTCGCTCCTCAACCGTCCGTTGAGACCAATCTTTCTGAACAATCTTGGACTGTTTAACAACCTCGTGAAGATCATTTTTCGAGCACACTGGCATGGTTTCGATAACCTGCCGCTGGTCGTGGGGCGCCCTGAGTTCGATCGACTCTCGGGTCAGAAGCTGGGTTGCACCAAAGGACTGTAAATGCATCGAATTCTCAGTGGTTATCTATTTTGTGTTAAACAATATCGGATCGAGTAGCCCCATTTACAAGCAACAGGAGAGGGCAATGACCAAAGAGAACATCGGGTTTGTCGGTTTAGGTCGCATGGGTATGCGAATGGCGGTTCGTCTGGTTGACTCATTTTCGGTGTTCGGTACAGATAAGGACCCATCGCTCAAGAACGCTTCAGAAACAAACGAGGTTACTTGGATTGGGGATTCCCTGTCGCTGGCAGCTATATGTCGTCATATTTTCATCGTGGCCGGCTCCGAGACTGACGTGACGGAGATTATATTCGGCGAACGAGGTCTTATCGGTGGGATCGATTCAGAAACTACAATCATCGTCTGTGCGACCGTTCGACCAAGTTATATGCGTGCATTGGCGGAACGGCTGTCCCAAAATGAACATATCAAGCTACTCGATTGTCCAATTGCAAGGGGCGAGATGGCCGCGGACTCAGGTGATCTGCTTGTATTCGTTGGAGGTGACAGGCAGTTGCTTGACTCCCTGACTCCTATTCTTAACCACATCGGTAGTGATATTGAGTTCTTGGGGCCAATCGGCTCAGGACAGGTCGCCAAGGCGGTGAACAATTATCTACTCTGGGCGTGCCTGACAGCCTCCATGGAGGGTCTAGATTTTGGAGAACGTATGGGTGTAGACCGCGAACGGATGCGTGCCGCGCTCGAAAAAAGCAGCGGGGCCAACTGGGCCATGTCGACTCGCGCCGACGATAGACCAGCGTTGTGGGCAGAGAAAGATATGGCGCTATTCTTGTCGGAGGCTGACCGATTAAGATTTTCCACACCAATCGCCGGACAGGTCCGCGAGGCAATAAAACTCTTCAAGCTCGACCGACACCTTGATAGATCACCTGACCTCGAAGAATTCCAATTCCCGGGGTAGAGTCTTTTCTTATTCAAGGTAGATGATTCCACTGTATCTCAGTTATGGTGGAAGCTCTGCCACCTGTGGTAGCGTGAAAAAAATAAAAAAACTTAAGGATCGAGTGATGGATGCTTCCCTCCTGGACGTCGCGTTGGCCGCGCTTTCTGTCTTACTAGAACCAGAGCGACTCTTTTATCTGGGAATGGGCACGGTAATAGGCCTTGCATTGGGCATTATGCCGGGTGTGGGCGGCGTGGCCGGTCTAGCATTGCTTTTACCTTTCACGTTCAATTTAGACGCGTATTCTGCTTTCGCCTTCATGCTGGGGCTGGGCGCGGTTACATCGACCAGCGACACCATCCCAGCCGTCTTGTTTGGCGTTCCTGGGACCTCCGCTTCTCAAGCAACCGTCCTCGATGGTCACAGTATGGCGAAGAATGGGGAGGCAGGCAGAGCGCTCAGCGCTGCCTATGCCGCATCATTAATTGGTGGGCTGTGGGGGGCCTTTCTGCTTGGTCTGACGATCCCGGTACTTCGTCCGATTCTGATGAATATCAATTCCCCTGAGTTGCTTGCCTTCTCAATCTTTGGTCTTTCGATGGTGTCCGCGCTTTCTGGGTCGATGCCCTTGCGTGGGCTGTCCATGGCGGGGTTCGGAATTCTTTTGTCGATGGTGGGGGGAGATCCGCAGACAGGGCAAGAGCGTTGGACATTCGACACGTTATATCTAGTCGATGATTTACCGCTTTTGCCTGTGGCTTTAGGACTTTTTGCTTTGCCAGAGATTTGTGATGTGGCGGCCCGTCGGACAGCAATTTCTGATTCGAGTAAATACGAACTCAAAGAAGGTATGTTGGTAGGGCTCAGGGATGCATTCAAAAACTGGTGGCTTGTCGCGAAGTGCGGGTCACTGGGTGCTATGATTGGGGCCATCCCCGGACTTGGTTCGGCAGTAGTCGATTGGTTCGCTTATGGATATGCGGCAAAGACGGTGAAGGATGCGGATAAGACATTCGGAAAAGGTGATGTTAGGGGGGTCATAGCACCGGAGAGTGCAAACAACGCAAAGGAAGGCGGATCACTGGTGCCAACCATAGCGTTCGGGGTCCCAGGATCAGCATCCATGGCGCTTTTGTTGGGTGGATTCATGATTCACGGCCTCGTTCCAGGAAAGTCTATGGTTACTGATAATTTGGATGTGACTTACACCATGGTCTGGTCGATCGCGTTGGCTAATATTCTAGGTGCTGGGTTGTGTTTTGCTTTTAGTGGCCAGTTCGCGAAGATAGCGACGTTGCGATATACGCTCGTCATACCCGCCATTATCTCGATCATGATGGTGGGGGCATACCAGGCCTCCGCAGATTGGGGCGATTTGTTCACGTTACTCATCTTCGGCGTGGTTGGGTGGACTATGAAGCACCTCAAGTGGCCTCGCCCGCCGCTAATTCTAGGGTTCGTATTAGGAGGGATCGTCGAGGACTACATGCGAATCTCTTACCAGATCTACGAGTGGGCATGGATTCTTAAGCCGGTATGCGCAGTGATGTTGATACTTGCTGCGTTAAGCCTACTGCAGCCGTTATTCACTAGGATCTTCATTAAAAAAGAAAAAGTAGAGTTTTTTGCTTTCTCTGGGCCACAAGTCCGATTGATCGATCTGTTCCCTGTTGGTTTATTAGCGTTATTGGGGTGGGCACTTATCGGCTCGTTTGGATGGGACGAAGACTCCCAGGGTGCGCCGCAGGTGATCGTCTTAATCACGCTAGCAATCACGGCCATCACCCTAACCAACGCGATTTTCAGGAGAGGGCTGGCTGGATATTCAGAAGGTACAGCGCTGGACTTATCTTCAGATCTTGGGGGGTTATCCAGAGGCTCCTACAATCTGCGCGTTTTCGAGTTTTTCGCCTGGCTGTGTGGTTTTTTGTTCGCGTGGTGGGTCGGTGGCATTCTCCTCGCGTCGACATTGTTCGTGATCGGTTACATGCGGATTCGGGGCAGCGAGTCAGTGGTCATGACGACTGCCTACGTCCTCGTGATTGGATGTCTTATCTATTTCGTCTTCGATCAGGGTTTCCATATCGCGTGGCCAGAGTCGCTCGTACGGTCACTGTTCCCCGAGCTTCGCGGGGTGATTCCAACGATTTAGCGAGAGTCAGACTTGGGTATAAGCTGACCGATATCAAAATGGTATGAGCTAAGGCTTACATTTTTGAACGAATTATCTAGGCTGGTAGGGGCATCAAATGCACAAATAAAAACGAGGAAAAATAATGAAAAAACTTCTTCAATCTGCAGTGATCGGTCTGGCTTGTGTTACCGCCTCAGCGGGAGTGCTGGCAGACGCCGTAGCAGACTTCTATAAAGGAAAGGACGTCGAGCTCTACATTGGTTATAAGCCAGGCGGTGGATACGATGGTTACGCACGATTGATTGCTCGTCACATGGGTAAGCATATCCCGGGCAACCCAAACATCGTTCCTAAGAATATGCCCGGTGCCGGTAGCGTTAAGCTGACTAATTGGTTGTGGGAAGGTGCTCCACAAGACGGAACAGCGATCGGTGCTGTTTCACGGGGCGTGCCGTTCGAGCCACTGCTCGGAAATAAGAAGGCAAAATTTTCAGCCAACCAATTTCATTGGATAGGCTCAGCGAATAATGAAGTATCTATCTGCGCCACGACCAAGAAAACTGGTATCAAATCATGGAAGGATCTTAGGTCGCGTGAGGTCCTGGCCGGTGGTAACGGTAGTGGATCTGATACTGATCAATTTCCAAAATTACTGAATTATGTTCTTGATACTAAGTTCAAGGTTGTAGGCCCATATGGCGGAGGTTCAGATGTTGTGAAAGCCATGATAGCCGGGGAGCTCGATGCACGCTGTGGCTGGTCATGGTCTTCAATTAAGTCGAAGAATAAGGATCTGTTAGAGAGCGGTGATCTTGTCCTTTTGATGCAGATGTCAACCGTCAAGCACCCAGAGCTTCCAGACGTACCACTGGTTATGGATCTTGTCAGAAGCTACAACTCAAAGAAGCAGACCCAGATGCTGAATTTGATGTTTGCTAGACAAGGGCTTGGGCGTCCATACGTCGCTCCTCCTGGTGTTCCAGCGGACCGAGCGGCGGCTCTTCAGGCAGCTTTCACTGCCACGATGAGCGACCCAGAATTCTTGGCCGACGCCAAGAAAGGTGGATTTGATTTGTCTCCCATTACTGGTGATCAGGTCGCGGGCCTCGTAAATACCGCCTACGGTACTCCTGATTCCGTGATTAAGGAAGTTATCACAGCAATCCGTTAAGTAAAAATACGCCGGTTCAGCCGGCGTTTTTTATCAACAATTAGATGTCTAAGCTTCGATGAACCCATTAATCGCGCACGAGGGTCATGACCACCATCCATCGATCCAGACCAAGAGGGCAGTTGCCGACTCTATCTGGGAGCAGGAGCACATTGAGCTTGTCACGGTCGGTATCGATATTGGTTCGTCCACGGCTCACCTAATTTTCGCCAAGGTTCATCTGCAGCGACGTACCCAGGGGTTATCGAGTCGTTACGAGGTGATCAAGCGTGAAATACTCTGGCAGTCTCCGATCAGATTCACCCCCTTTTTGGATACCGGTCTTATAGACGCCAATGCATTGGGTGTTTTTATTGAGCACGCCTATTTCGAGGCTGGTTTACACAAACATGATGTGGATTCGGGTGCGGTTATTTTAACCGGTGAGGCGATCAAGCGATCCAACGCCAGAGCGATCGATGAATTGTTTGCGGAGCAAGCCGGTAAGTTTGTTTGTGCCACCGCTGGTCATCGACTTGAGTGCGTTCTAGCTGCTCACGGCTCCGGTGCAGTTGAGCGCTCAAGGCGGTTGAGAAAACGGATATTGCATGTCGATGTTGGTGGGGGTACAACAAAGTTTGCTCTCATCGATGGAGGTAACATTGTCTCAATAGCGGCCTATGCCATTGGGGGGCGCTTGATGGCTACCGATGACCAGGGAGCCTGGTCACGTTGCGATGATTCGATTTATAAGGTAGTCGATGATCTTGGAATAACCTTTGGCAATGTCTCCGGAATCTCTGATCTGCAGAGACAGCAAATAGTGACCAGGCTCGGAGAAGTACTTCTGGGTGTTATTAGGAGAACTAAATCTGACCGACTTATGGACAGCTTACTTCTTACGGCACCTCTGTCCTGGTCTGTGGTACCAGAAGAATTGACCTTCTCGGGTGGGGTTTCAGAGTTTATTTACGGCCGTGAGACCCAGCCAATGGGAGATCTAGCGTTTGACCTGGCTAACGAGCTCAACCGTCAATTGCGTGAAGCATCGCATGTTCCAAATATCGCAGACGTGCGACACGGTATCAGAGCCACCGTCGTCGGAGCATCTCAGTTCACTGTGCAGGTTTCCGGTAAGACGATCTTCGCAGATAGCCTCGATTTCTTGCCATTAAGAAATATTCCAGTCATCCATCCAAACATCGATTTGTCACACGAAGGTATTGATGTCGGAAAAGTCTCCGAGGAAATCATTGGTGCCTGCCAGATGAGGGACATTGAGAGAGAAAGTCCAATCTCACTCTCTTTTGAGTGGAAGGGGGACCCTAGCTATCAGCGTCTGAGGGCCGTGGCAGAAGCGATTGATCAGGCCTTCTGTCGTCCGGAGAGGGTCGCGCCCCTCGTGATCGTAATTGATGGTGATGTCGGCCGGCTTCTTGGTCGGATATTAAGTAAAGAGTTAAACAAAGGCGAACAACTATTATCGTTAGATGGGGTCATTCTTTCTGATCTCGATTTCATTGATGTCGGGGAGTTGATTAGTCCTCCCGGCGTTATCCCGTTGGTTATCAAATCACTTGTATTTGATTCCGCTCAGCATGCAGAACATTAGGAGAGGTTATGGCTACTGGTGAACCACGCTATGGTGTTGATCCTTACTTGGAGTGGGTAAATAGGGAAGGTGTCCCGGTCGTAGAGGATATCGGTATTGATCTTTTTGAGGTACCCGTCAAGCCATGGGGTCGTTTTGGTTGTGATGGCGCCGCAGTTCATCTGAGAGGCCGAGGTGATTTCTCGAGTATGTTCCTCTTTGAGATTGCCAAGGGCGGATCCACCGGGATCCAGCAACATCTGTTCGAGAAGGTTATCTATGTCCTCGAAGGGCACGGATCCACCCAAGTCGAATTGGCAAATGGAACAAAACACCTATTCGAATGGGGGCCTCGCAGCCTATTCGCGATTCCTCTCAACGCGAAGTATCGTCACTTTAATGGGAGCGGCACCGATCGGGCTCTGATAGTCGCGACGACTAATTGCCCGACAGTGATGAATCTGTTCAATGACGAGTCCTTTGTTTTTGATCACCCTTACGATTTCTCTGTTCGAGCGGGTAAGGACGGATACTTTTCCGGCGACGGTGATTTCCACGAGATTCGCCAGGGTAATCACATGTGGGAGACCAATTTCGTCCCAGACCTCGCAGAAATTGAGCTTCGTGCGTGGGGCGACCGCGGGGCAGGTGGAACAAATATTATGTTCGTGCTCGCTGACGGTGTGATGCATGCGCATATCTCCGAGATGCCCGTAGGGACCTATAAAAAAGGTCATCGGCACGGGCCCGGTTTCCATGTCATGTGCGTGACAGGGCACGGATATTCCTTGCTTTGGTACGACGGTGAACCTGACTTCACGCGAGTCGATTGGAAGCATGGTGTGGTGTTCCCACCAGCGGACCAACAGTTCCACCAACACTTTAATACGTCGACTAACCCGGCACGCTATCTTGCGACAGGTATCGGTGGTACCCGGTACCCATTCACGACAGCGAACAGACGTTCCCTGCTTGGTCTGAAACCGGGGGAAAAGGGAGCAGTCTCGACCAGTCTCAAGGAGGGTGGAGATCAGATCGAGTACGAGGATCAGCATGCCGATATTCACCGTATCTGGTTAGAAGAGATGCGCAAGAATGGGGTAGATGCGAAGATGGAAAAATTCATACCTAACCCATGAGCAATCTAAGCTTCAAGGCGATATCTCCGGTATTTGGAGCCGTTGTTGAGGGTTTTGATGTGGACGATGTACCGGCGTCAGACGGAGCCTCACTCAACCACGCCCTCGATCGTTTTGGGGTGCTTGTTTTTCCTGGTCTTGAATTGGCCGAGTCACAGCAGCTAGAGATGGCAAAAGTTTTCGGAGAACCGTCCAAACGATCGAGGCCCTCAGCCGACCGCGCCGAACGTTCTCCTTACGCAGACTTCATGGGCTTAGTGACCAATGTACGTAAAAATGGTGTCGCGATTGGCTCGCTACCTGATGGTGAGATGTGGCTTCATCATGATGGATGTTTTATAGACGAACCATACCGAGCGACCATTCTTTATGCCGTAGAAGTAACGTCTGTCGGGGGCGAGACCCGATTCGTAGATATGCGTGCGGTGTTTCGTTCGCTCTCGGAGGACTTAGTCAGCCGTATCAAGTACCTGCGAGGAACACACTCGTTCGATTATCGGAATATCGCTGCGCGACCCTCCCAAGGGTCCTCTAGTAATATCATTAAGAGCGCAACGCATCCGAGCGTCATAAGGCACCCAAACTCAAATGAGCCTGCCCTCTATCTTAACCCTCTCTGTACAGTCGGCCTCGATGGTGAAGGATCAAATCCCTCTGATAATGAAAATCTCCTTAGCCTATTGTTTGATGCCGTCGATCAAAGTACGGCGACATTTTCACACCGTTGGACGAAGGGTGATCTTGTGATTTGGGACAACTGGTCGACATGCCACGCAAGGAATGATTTCCCGGCTGGAGAGACCAGGATGCTACGGCGAAATATTATCAAAGGACAAACGCTTGACGCGTATTTTAAATAACCGAGAGATCACAGAGATCCTCAGCATGGATCAGTGTATCGATGCCCTAAGTTCTGCGTATCTTGATTTTTCTTTCGGGGTAGCAGTCACCCGACGACGGTCCGACACGCTCGTTCCCAGCGGAGAATCTGTCTACGGTTTGAAGACGATGGATGGCATAGCGCCTGGTCTTGGTGTCGGGGCCGTGCGCATAAATTCCGACATTTTAACCTGGCCCAAGGTCGGTGACAGCTACCGGCGGGTCAAGGTCCCGGCAGCACCTGGCTCCCGTTATACAGGTTTAATTTTGCTGTTCTCGACCGAGACAGGGGAGCCATTGGCAATTATGCCTGACGGTGTAATTCAAAGGATGCGCGTAGGTGCCACCAGCGCACTTGGCACACACCACTTGGCAAAAAAAGATTCGAAGACAGCAGCCGTCATAGGATCCGGTTGGCAAGCCGGTGCCCAACTGATGGGTCTTCTAGCGGTGCGTCCAGAGATAGACACAGTCCGTGTGTTTAGCCCAAACCCTCGCAATGTGAAGTCTTTTTGTGGGGAGTGGGGTGAACAGCTTAGGCAAGAACTTTGCTCCGTGGGGTCCGTCGCGGAGGCAGCTCACGGAGCTGATATCGTTTTGTGTGCCACTAGCTCGATCGATCCGGTATTTGAAGCTAAGCACTTCGAAAAGGGTATGCATGTCGGATCCATCAAGCCGCCGGAGATTTCAAGAAGTAGTCTAGATCTGGCAGATAAGATCTGTGTGCATCTGGGGCAAGGAAAGCCCGCCCTGGTTCAGGCTGATAATCTTGTGGTACCAGATCATTCTGGTGACCGTGGTTGGAAAATATCTGACGCCTTTGACTTCTCCTCATGTACCACACTTCCTGATCTCATCTCAGGAGCGACTAATGGACGAACAAATGCCGATGAACGTACTTGTTTTGTAAATGACCTCGGACTGGGGCTTCAGTTCGCGGTAGTCGCCGGAGTGACACTTCGGTTGGCTGAATCGGCCGGGATCGGGCAGGTTCTGCCAACCGAGCTGTTTACACAGATTGAGCACCCTTAACCTCGCAGTTGCCTATGAGTGGATCTGTGTTTTCTGCATAGACTCCCGGGTCTTGAATTCGTCGAACCAACGACCGATTCTGGGATATAGATCAGCCCAGCTGATCCCCGGGAAACGGTCTAGTAACCAATCGAAGGTGCACGCGAGTCCGATCGATGCCAGAGATAGCTCTGTTTCTAGCGTTCCCCAAGTCGTCTCGAGGTGGGCCAGGCTACGATGTACCTTGCTGAGTTGGAAGTCTGCGGCTTTCATTTGTGGTGGCTCCTGCACCAAAAGCTTTCGTGCCTGTGAGCCGGCGTCACTTGTCTGATTCAACAGGGACAGGCGGGTCTTGTGCTGCCAGAGGTCAGTTTGTTGTTCTAGACCCCAATCTGTTGAGTAAGTCGCGATCAGGTAATCACAAATGATCAACGAGTCGAAAATACCTGATCCATCGTTGAGGCGAAGTGTGGGTACCTTCCCGATCGGGTTAACCGTCCACAAGCATTCGGACGACTCCCTCGGTTTGACCACTTTAATTTTGAGCTGATCTTCGATACCGAGTTCGTGAGCTAGGACTCGAACCCGTCGGGCGTTGGGACTGGTGAGAGAGCAAAAGAGTTCCATCCGAGATTCCTCTAATTTCTCTTTCAGATTTATCAGATGCGTACACGTGAGTAACTACGAAGATTGTTTTGAGTCCAACCTGTTTTGGTTTGGATCGAATGATGAAGTTTGGTTATCGTGGGTGTGTAAGGATTGGATCGTAGGAGGCCTTCTTGGGAAGCGTATTTGAAGCTGAAATGATCGTATCGATGGCGCGCGGTATCGTTGACGACATGCAGGCCGGATTATTCCGATCAGGTTACTCATCAATCATCAGAGAGAGCCATGATGCGAGCTGCGCTGTGTTATTAAGCGACGGCTCACTGGCCGCACAGAAAGTAGTCCTTCCGATACACATCGGTGCCTTCCCGGCAGTGATCGCAGGTGTTTTAGCTCGTTATCCTATTGATGAGATACGGGATGGTGACGTATTCCTCAGTAATTCGCCCTGGGAGGGTGGTAGTCCACACAGCCCAGATTTCGCTGTCGCAGTCCCCGTCTTTTGTGACGACCGTCTCGTGGCATTCGCGGCCTCAATAGCCCACAAGTCTGACATCGGTGGTGCTGCCCCGGGCAGTTGTCCGGCGACTGCTAGGGATACTTTTTTTGAGGGTCTACACATACCCCCGGTAAAGCTTCTAAGCAGTGGTAACGAGAACAAAGAAGCCTTCGCTCTACTTCGAGGAAACAGCAGGGCGCCCGAGTTAGTGATTGGTGACTTAGAGGGACAGATCGGTGTCTGCTCTCTGGGTTCAGATCGTATGAGGCATTTATTTGACCGCTTTGGTGTCGATCTGACGCTATTCGCGTTCGACCATTATCGGAGGGAAACTCAGAGACGGATAGAGCAAAGGCTGGAAGAACTCAACGATTTTGAAGGCACCGCGGAGCGGTTCATTGACCACGACGGGATTGATCTGGAGACGCCGAAGGGCATTCGTGTCAGGGTAACGAAAACTGGCAAATCGATTACATTTGATTTTTCAGACTCGGATCCACAGGGCACAGGACCTGTAAACGTCAGACCGCATCTCGTGAAGGCAGCATGCTCTTACGTGATGATCGCCATCACAGGGATCGATACCCCCGTCAATCAGGGTGTCTTTGATTGCTTTAACCTCGAGACACGTGAGGGTACGGTCGTCGACCCCTATTTCCCAGCACCAGTTAATACCTACAACCCCGCGCTTCATGCGATTATTGAGTCGATTTTTGCTGCGTTTGGGGACAGCGCGCCGCAGTTTGCCAGGGCAGATGGTGGCGGTGGACGGGCAATGACTCTGGCCCATCTCATCGATCGGAAGACCTTGATTCAGTACGAACTGTTTGCGGGTGGTGTCGGAGCAATGCAGGGTTATGATGGGGAGACCGGATGTCACTGCAACCAGACTAACGGGAAGGTTACCTCGATAGAGATGCTTGAGACTGAATTTCCAATCAGGGCCGAAGAGTTCAAAGTTCTTAAGAATTCCGGTGGCGAAGGTAAGTTTAGAGGCGGGTGTGGGTTCGTTAGGACCTACAGGATTCTTAATGGAGTAACCTCCGTTACACTGCGGTCTAGCAAGCACGGTATTCATCCGTTGGGAGTGAATGGTGGTGGTGACGCTCGGGGTGGGTTCTGTGACGTTGAAGTCTCAGGAACAACCACGAGGCTGGCCTCAATGCAGTCGGGTGTCATTCTAAAACCCGGGGACAGACTGAGCTTGGGGACACCAGGTGGTGGCGGCTATGGGTCGGGCTGATTAAACATTGAGAAGTAATTTAAGCCCGAGGACTAACAGGATCAGTTGAATAATTTTCTCGAATTGGCTAGGTGATACGTGTTCCCCGATCCGTTGTCCGAGACTCATACCGAGAGCGAGCGGAATAAGCGCGAGTGCGCTAGCCAAGGCGAGCTTCCAAGTCATGAGGTCAGCGAGACAGAGCCACACAAACTGCCCGCTACCTATGGCTATGAAGTAGACGCTAATCGCGAAGATAAACGATCCCCTGACCAAATTGATGGCGCTCATGTACATCATGATAACTGGTGCAGAGACCCCGGTCGTTCCACCAGCAAGGCCAGCGAGAAAGCCTGTTGGAGCAGCTAAAACACGCGTCATGTGGTGGCTCAGATTGAGTGGCTGCCACCGTTGGATCGCACAGTAACTGATGACTACAAGTCCTAAAATTTTTGACAGCATCTCAGGATCGACTTTGAGCAAGATGAAGACACCGATACCAGACCCAATAACTGATGCTAAACAGAGCATTCCTAGAGAAAATGGTCGAGTCCAAGACGTTTTAAACCTCCACGCCTGGTAAAAATTTGGTACCACGCTAGGTATCGCGATAAGGATTATTGCGAGCGCAATGTCGGTGACAGATGCGACAACCGGTACCGCAATCATCGGAACCCCTACGCCCGAGATTCCCTTACAGAGACCACCGAATATGAAGGCGCCAACGATTAATAAAATTTCTAGGTAGCTGAGGTCGAGGATCATGATTTGAATAGGTCAAATAAGCTGTCAGTTTAGCGCGGACTCTGCTTACTGTTTCGAAACAATGATTTGACTGGTCCCATACAATCTCGAATTAGATTGTCGGCCACCATGTTTATCGAACTAAATCTATCAGCCGGATTGAAACCCCACCGTTTCTGGATTTTAGCTAACAACTCAAGGAAATTGTTTCACGTTGATTTGACCTGTGGCCGAGAATTTCGTCGCAGCTTTAGGGTTCTCAAGTGTTCGGTGATTGACATGCCGCGTCGGCAGATGAAGTATCCGTTGTAGTTCAAATAAGAAGATACAAGGACGATTTCAAATGACCACCGTATTTGAGGGCCAGATGCTCATCGATGGTGAGCTCGTCGAGTCTGTTTCAGGCGAACGGTTCGATAGTATTAATCCGGTAAACGAAGAATTAATCGGTACCGTCCCCAAAGCGACCGCAGACGATGTCGAGAGAGCATATCAAGCCGCGAGGCGGGCTCAGATGGAGTGGGCTGAGACCGATATGGGTCACCGAATTAAAATAATGAACGAGTTCGCCCGTGATCTCGGCTCTAGAAAAGAGGAGATAGCGGAGCTGGAGGTTCGAGATACGGGAAACACAATTGGACCGATGAGACAGGATGTGGTCACGGCCGCTGATCGGATTCGGTTATATGCAGGTCTCGGATATGAGCTAAAGGGCGAAACAATCCCGGCGACGGCCTCAGGTATGCATATCACTGTACGAGAGCCGTATGGGGTCGTCGGTCGAATTATCCCATTTAACCACCCGATAGGCTTCGCCGCATCTCGTTTGGCGCCGGCACTGGTCGCGGGTAACTCGATCTTAATCAAGCCACCTGAGCAAAGCCCATTGTCCGCCTGCATACTTGCCGAAATGTGCAAGGAACACTTTCCTGCCGGTTTGGTCAATATCTTGACTGGTGAGGGTGCCACCGGTGAGGCAATCGTCAAGCATCCAAATATAAAAAGGATAGCGTTCATTGGTTCTGTCCCAACAGGAATGAGGATCCAGAACGCGGCGTCCGAGGTAGCTGTCAAAAGCGTGTCACTGGAGCTTGGAGGGAAGAATCCGCTGATTGCTTGCCCTGATGCGGACATTGATCAGGTTGCGACTGCCGCGATCCGGGGGATGAATTTTGCTTGGCAGGGGCAGTCGTGTGGTTCAACCAGCCGTATCTTGTTACATGAGAGCTTGCATGACGCGGTGGTCGCAAAAATGGTCGAGAAACTTAAGGTGCTCCGTATCGGAGATCCGCTCGATCCAGATGTAAATACGGGGCCTGTGAACTCCAAGAAACAATACGACCGGATCATGATGCTGATTCAAGAAGCTAAAGACCAGGGAGCCGAGTGTCTGGTCGGAGGCGGTCGGCCAACCGGTCCTGGGTTTGAACTAGGGTACTGGGTGCAGCCGACCCTTTTCCAGGGTGTTAACACGTCCATGAATATTGCCAAGACCGAAGTATTTGGGCCCGTGGTCAGTGTATTTAAGTGGTCTGGACTCGACGAGGCCTTGGAGATTGCCAATGACGTGGATTACGGACTGACTGCATCAATCTTCACCAATGATTTTGCCACAGCTATGTATTTATCTCGTAAGGTGAACGTTGGTTACGTATGGATTAATGGCACGAACACGCATTTCAGGAATGTGCCGTACGGCGGATTCAAGAACAGCGGCGTTGGAAGAGAGGAAGGTCTCGACGAACTTCTCAGCTATACAGAGCTGAAGGCAATCAACTGGAACCCCCAAACCTCTGCCGCACCTGGGTCAGCATGGCGACAGAAATGAGCGGTAAGATATTCTTGAATGCGATTGACAGGCCGAAAAATATCGACGTTAGGGTTCGGTATGGCGGTAACGTAGCTGCTCGGCTGCTTCGTAGTCTTGGGATTAATAAACTATTGATATACTGTAAAATATATCCATTGAAAGTTGGGCTGTGAGCGCGGCAATGTGTTTAGTTCTTGTTGTTTTAGACGATTAAATTAACGTTCTACCGGGGCGACTCTACTCGAACTAATCTTGGTACCGATGTAAGTCAAGTTTAGGTTATTGTTTCTAGTTATTAATTGCGTATGCGAGCTATGGCAAGGGTGTTATGACCAAATACCAGACAGACGTTGCAATCCTTGGAGGCGGACCATCTGGACTAATGCTGTCCAGATT
The DNA here is from genome assembly GCA_902541775.1 of uncultured Litorivicinus sp. Taxonomy (GTDB): domain Bacteria; phylum Pseudomonadota; class Gammaproteobacteria; order Pseudomonadales; family Litorivicinaceae; genus HIMB30. Next base: position 68,608 of record CACBSE010000003.1, read on the forward strand.
ATTATTCCTCGAGGGAATCCGCTCAGTAATCATCGAGCGGCAGCCAATGCAACACGTGTTGGAGCGAATACGAGCAGGTGTTTTGGAGGAAGGCAGCGTTAACTTAATGCAGAATGCTGGGCTCGGTGATCGTGTCTTGCGAGAGGGTCAAAGGCACACTGGTTTCCGAATCACTTATGGGGACGATGAGCTCCGTATTGATATAGAGAAGCTGACTGGTAAACACGTAACGATCTATGGGCAGACCGAGGTTACCAAAGATTTATTTGCGTCGGTTTCCGGAAATGGAATCAGGATTCTGGAGTCTGTTACTGATGCGAAAATACATAACCTTGATTCGGATCAGATTAAAATTAGCGGCTCTCATGGGAATGAAGATTTTGAGATACATCCAACGTTCATTGCTGGCTGCGACGGGTTCAAAGGAATTTCGCGTCAGGCGATTCCAGCGGACAAAAAGAACGAATATGAGCGGGTTTATCCATTTGGCTGGTTGGGTGTTTTATCTGAAACGAAACCCGCTGACCATGAACTTATTTACGCGAGTCATGAAGATGGTTTTTCGCTGTGTTCAATGAGAAACGAGTGTTTGAGTCGCTATTATGTGCAATGTCCTGCCGGAGATTCCGTTGAACAATGGTCGGATGATCGTTTTTGGGATACTCTGAAACGTCAAATACCATCAGCAATCGCTAATAATCTGGAGACAGGTCCGTCGCTTGAAAAATCAATTGCTCCTCTTCGTAGTTTTGTCTGCGAGCCACTTTCTTTTGGGCGGCTTTTCATTGTGGGTGATGCTGGTCATATCGTTCCACCGACAGGTGCTAAGGGATTGAATCTTGCGTTTTCCGATGTTTATTACTTGTCGAGGGGATTTATTACTTTCTTTAAAGATAGAAATGAGCAGCTGTTGAAAGAGTACTCTGATCGTGCTCTGGATCGGATCTGGAAATCTGAGCGATTTAGCTGGTGGATGACTTCACTTTTACATCGATTTGATAATGAAGACGGATTCGCCGAGCGCATGAGACGAGCCGAATTTAAGTATTTATGCCAATCTGAAGATTATCAAAGAGTCCTTGCGACAAATTATGTTGGATTGCCCTATTAGGAAGGAATGCTGAGATGAATGCATATACACAGGTTATGTCGGATCGATTTGAGGTGGTTGTTCCGTCGGCGCCAAAGGGGATGGATCCGCTTGAGTGGGAGGCCCGACTCGAATTGGCGGCTTGCTATCGAATTGTTGCGTGTTATGGATGGACTTCTGTGGTCTATAACCACATCACCCTCCGTATTCCAGGAACATCACATTTCTTGATTAATCCTTTTGGAATGAGGTATGAGGAAATTAGAGCGTCAGACCTTATACGGATCGATATAGAAGGTAACCCAGTTTCGCAATCGGAGTGGCCAGTGAACCAGGCTGGTTATGTGATCCACTCTGCGGTCCACAGTTGTCGCGACGATCTGCACTGTGTGCTGCACACTCATGAGCCTCTGTCACAGTCGATCTGTGCGCTAGATCACGAGGTCATTCCACTTACCCAGGAGGGATGCCAGTTCTTCGAGCGGGTAGGTTATCATGACTATGAGGGGATCGTCCTTGATGGATCGGAGGGTCCATTAATTGCCGAGGCCTTAGGAGAGAAGAACCATACGTTGGTATTGAAGAACCATGGATTGTTAACGGCCGGTGAAAATTGCGCGTGGGCGTTGACCAGGCATCAGGCCTTTATCCGTAATGCCGAGGTACAGCTCAGAGCCATGGCCGCGGGTCAGGTCAGCTACATTCGAGAGGACGTCATGATCAAGACACGCGAACAATTCGAGGGTGGGTTGGCTCAAGCCGGTGCGAAGGTCAGACACCCTGAATGGCCAGCTTTAGTAAGGCTGGTCGATCGGAGTGATCCGTCATGGAAGCATTAAATTTGGTCAGTTTTCTCACTTTTATGAGGGGTTCGAAGCGATTACTTTCGGAGTGTTATATCTTCAGAATGCAGCGATGGGTGTCTCTCCTCTGACCGTTGTCCGATACATTTCTCTTCGATATCCGTCGTAATCGTTAAATGCTCGATGCAGGCAAATACGATTATCCCAGACGGCGACTGTATGAGGCTCCCATCTCAAGCGACAGCTAAAGATTTCTTGGGTAAGGTGAGTAACGAGGAACTCGAGCAATGGTCTCGACTCCCTGTCTGTCATTCCTTGGAGACCAACCGCATAAACCGCATCACAGTATAGCGATATCTCACCAGAAACGGGATGCTTTCGGATTAAAGGGTGATATGACCCATCGAGCATTGATTGAACATCAAGATCAAGCTCCATATCGCTCATGGTTGAATTCGATTTCAATTCCTGGGCCACCCTACGCATCGAGTTAATGACATTTTTTGCGGACATATGAACCCGCAAAGGAGCAAGAATAGACTTCATGATCTCGGACAGGCTCTCGTAGGCAAGTACGGAGTTGTACCAGATGGTGTCACCACCATAGGGAGGTATTTCTACTCCATGAAGGATACTTACTGAAGGTGGACATTCAAGAAACGGTGAATCGGTGTGCCACCCACCACCAAACACCATTTTTGACTTGGTGTCTGCTTCTTTTACTACTGGTTGGATATCGGGATGGTCAGGCATCCCAGTGGTGTAAGCATCGGTCCCGAATTCACCAAAACGACGAGTGAAAAGTTCTTGATCAGTAAGCGACAACGATTGCTCTCGAAAAAATATCATTTTGTGATGGTGCAACGCTTTTTCTATTTCGGAAAAGTGCTTATCGTTCAGGTCAGCTATCTGAACGTCGAGAACCTCACCACCCATAGCGGCTGCCAAAGGCCTGGTCTGGATATGGGTACCCTCGAATGGTGTGTTCCGATATGGCTGTTGCTGGTCAATGAGATTCATCGCAATACCCGCCTAGATTGATAGATCTACTGCTTTTATTTTTAAATTTATAATCAATAAAACCAATATCGATGCACATATTAAAACGAAGCCGGCTGCAGTCCAAGACTCATAGGTCTCCACAGCCCATCCCGTAATGGAAGGACCAAATAAAATACCGGCACCCTGAACCTGGAGCATCAGACCATTAAAGGCAGGTATTTCTGATTTTTTTTTGGCCAGTTTGGCGATGAGCGTGAAGGCTGCTGATGGAGTGAGGCTTGTGAAAAATGCCCCAATAACCAGGGCTATGAATCTTATAGGGTCGGGTACATCCGGGAAAAATAGTGCGGTAGCTAGAAGAGGAACGGCCATGAAATGGATAGACATCAACCGATAGGGTCGCATCCCTCGGTAGAGCGCCTGACCGGCCAAAAAATTACCACAAACGTTGAGAAGGCAATACCCGGCGACAATATACGAAACGGTAGAGAAGGATGATCCGAGTGATGTCGTGCCGTAGATGGGGATGAATTGCAGGATAATATGGAAAACTAGTGAGTGCATTGCGAAGACACAACCAATCCATATCAGTGTGGTTGTGTTTAGGGTTTTCTCGAGGAGTCTGCGATCGAGTCCCAGTGATGGTTGGTTTAAGTCACCAGGGATCCAAACACAGGCCGCTAGCAGCGCGACAAGTGAGACGAGAACGGAAAAAAACCAAAGGCTCTGCCACCCGCCGACAGACAAAGACAATGGGGCCATAAGAAAGCTCAGTGCGGTACCTATTGGCATAAAGGCTGACCAGAGGCCGGTGTGCATTGGTCTGGTTGTGTCTTGGGTGAATAGGGAGACCGCGGTCGGCCCAGCGATCATCATTATGATTAGTCCAATACCCTCGAGCGCTCGCCCCAACACAAGACCATTGTAGCTATCGATTGTAAGCGGCATTAGGCTCCCAATTAGCGAGAGGAGCATTGCGATACAGATTAATCTTTTAACCCCCACACTAGACATCGCATTACCCACAAAGACACCAGTAAAAATAGTGAGCAGTGTGAAGGTTGATGCGAGTATCCCAGCGTCCGTGAGCGATATACCGAAATTATCCATAATCGAGGGCATGGATGGGCCGAGCTTGGCAATATGGACGCCACATACAGCACCACAGGCGACGGTAGTCGCAGTAATCGTCCATTGCTGCTTTTCAGGATATGTGACGGTCAAAGAGATTCCAAATTTTTAAAGTGAGTCGGTTGAAATCGGTTGGTATATCCGACCCTAGATTGCAGATAGTAACGGTAACCTCCGTATCGATGTGCTCTTAAGCACTGGTAACTGTCTGATCTATCGCGCCAAAAATCGACCTGCCCTCATCGTCGATCATTTCGATGCGGATCGTATCCCCTGGCTCCATGAAACGTGTAATTGGTTGGCCCTTCTCTAGTGTTTCAATCATCCTTTTCTCCGCCAAGCACGACGATCCAACCTCGCTGTAATTAGTATTCGAGACGGTCCCGGAGCCAATAATTGTTCCGGCCCGGAGTTCGCGAGTCTTTGCTGCGTGCGCGATGAGTTGTGCGAAATCGAAATTCAAATCCTTGCCGGCATGCACGTTACCGAAAGTTTTACCGTTATAAATCGTTCTTAAGGGGAGATTGATTTTGGCGGTATCCCAACGGTCCCCGAGCTCGTCGAGTGTTACGCAGACGGGCGAAAACGCGCTCGCTGGTTTGGACTGATAAAAACCGAATCCTTTCGCCAACTCGGGTTTCATAATGAGTCTGAGGGAAATGTCGTTGCACAACATCACTAACTTGATATGGCGAGGCGCCTCTGAAACAGAACAGCCCATGGGAACGTCGTCTGTGATAATTGCGATTTCGCTTTCGAAATCTAGGCCCCAGCCAGTGTCAGGACAAATAATGTTGTCGGTTGGTCCGAGAAAATAATCGCTTCCCCCCTGGTAGAGTAACGGCTCTATTTCTGAGTTTGGTGGCATCTCCGCCCCCCTCGCTTTCCGGACCAAACGCATGTGGCTCAGATAGGCACTACCGTCTGCCCATTGAAATGATCTGGGAAGTGGGCTCGATAATCGCATTGGATCGTATGGCTCTGTTTGAAGGATGCCGTCCTCCAATTCCCTGGCGAGTTTCGTTAATAGCGGAAAACTTTTGGTCCAGTGCTCGATAGCATGACGTAGATTGGGACTGATAGAGGATGCGTCACACATGGATGTTAGGTCGCAAGAGACGATCACTAAGGCTCCATCGCGATCATCTGATTTAAGAGATGCTAGTTTCATTATAATCTCCATATTCTTCATTTGTTTTCAGAAACTTAGGCAAACGTTTGTATAGTTCTGGCATTGATTTGGTGGCGGCACCCATATAGCGATCGGGCCGAATCCAAGCAGCGGCGATCTCTAAATCCTCAAGTAGGCTGGATGCCTCCGATTGTCTTCTCGGATTTATCCAGAAAACACCGTCTTTCAGTCCTACAGGTCGAGTATCACTAATGATTACGTGCCTGTAACCAGATACATCATCTAGCAACCGGTTACCTGGTTGGATACGAAACTGTGGGGCGGGCCGACCTTCAACATTCGTGTTTGAGTCGGGTTGAGTAGCTGTAAGGGAACTTGATCCCAGTTTTGGAGCAATTGATCGCAATTCCCCTGACGCGGTTTGATGCTCGGAAACGTCGGTCAAAACGTTATTACTTTTTACCGAATGAATGATTTTACCAATCTTGATAGCCATCTTGACATAGGCGCGAGCGTGGGAGCTCCGCTCATCCTCATAGCTTTCTAACAGCGAAGAGTCGGCCTCTTGGTTGATTACTGATCCTAATTTCCAGGCCAAGTTGAATGCGTCCCTTATCCCGATACACATCCCCTGCCCTAAGAATGGTGGCGTCACGTGAGCCGCATCACCAGCGAGAAATATTCGGCCACGACGCCATTCTCTGGCAACTTGGGACTTGAAGGTATATACCGCTCTTCGTTCAAGTTCTGCCTCATCGGATGTTATCCATGGCCTTAATAATGACCAAATATGATCAGGCTTGGTGACATATTTCTCATCCTCAGAATCCATCAGAGTTATCTCCCATCGACGCCGTTTACCTGGCCCCCGACAGTAGGTCATTGGTCGGTCTGGCAGACAAAATTGGATCGAATGATCGCCCAGGTCGGGCCTAGGTTTTTTGAGGATTAGATCGATCACGAGCCACCTTTCTTGAAACCCATAATCGTCAAGTTCGGACTGAATAATCGTTCGGGTCTGAGAATTGGCCCCATCGCAGCCGATTACGTATTGGGCTCGATACTTTTCCGATGTATCCGTCGATACTGAATGAGCCAAGAGCTCCACGCTAGTGCCAGTCTGATCGATCGACGCAACCCTTCCACCGGTCTTCACCAAGACATTGTCGTAACTCTCAAGCCTTTTTCGCAGCAATCTCTCGAGGTCCGGCTGGTGTAGGCGATAACTCGCATTCCAACCTTGTGGAGTGATTTCCTGTGGTCTTGGCCAATCGAGCAGGAGATTATTATCGCTATCAACAAACTTCATACCTGGATTTACCCGAACCAGTGGCAGTAATTCATCGGCAATACCAATATTCTGGAATACCCGCATGATTTCATCATCAAAATGAACTGCCCGCGGTAGATTGTAGATCTGAGACTCGCGTTCTAAAACGAGGACTGATAGACCCTGCATCGCCAGTAAATTGGCGAGCGTAGCGCCGGTTGGACCAAGGCCAATGATGGCTGTGTCAAAAACTTTCATGCTTAGTCTCGCTTCTGAAACAGCCACGGACGGTCGGCCAACAAAGGCGCCCGTTGACCGTCTTTGGCTATTTTCAGCCGCTTGTCGCGAAATGTACTCCGCTCATTTTCTGGTAGATAGAGTCTCTCGTGTCCCCAGAAAGAGGGGCCAAGCATAATTTCGTGAGGCACCCATGTTTTCGGGTCAATAATCCGCCCACCCCATCCACTCTCAACAAAGAAACCCGAAGGGGAGTGGGCGTAGTAGCTAATCATGTGGTCATTTGTGTGACGACCGATGGTATATGCGATGTCTGCAAGACCAGTTTGGGCCAAGTCATATCCTTGTCCCACATCGTCGAGGTGCTGGTATTCGATCATGAAATGATGAAATCCGCTCGTTTTAGAACCGACAAACGCGAGGCTATGGTGACGGTCGTTTACGTGAAAGAAATATAGTGGGATTGGGTTTTTTCCGAAATCACTCAGCTGGAATCCTAGAACGTCGCGGTAAAAAATAACCATTTGATCGATATTCGCGACGTAGAGGACTGCATGACCCATCCCAAGCGGTCCAGTCTTGAATCCCTCGATAGGTCGACCTGGTACAAACTGTTCCAGTGTTTCTTCTGGTTTCCAAACTAGTTCGACACGAAATCCCGCCGGGTCAATAAACCAGAGAAGGTCTACGACCTGGCGTTGTGACGCCAGGCTTTGGGATCCATGGAAAACCTCAATCCCATTCGCCTCGAGGTGACTACCGAAGGCTCCTAGACTAGCTTTTGTTTCGACCTCCCATCCGATACACGCGATCGATTCGTCCTTTTCTTCAGATACGAATAAACGCTGCGCTTGGTTATCCATGCGAAAAATTGAGGTGTCGCCGCCCTTGTCGATGAGCTGCATGCCTAGGATTTTCGTGGCAAATGCGGCCCACTCATCCCTGAGGGTCGATTTGATTCCGATATAACTAAGCGCTTTGATCATACTTTTTGGATTTGAACGTTAAAAAGCCATATGTCTGGATAAGAAAGTATCACGTTTGTTCGAACAGGAAATTGCTTTCTAGGGAAACAATCTGATAAGGAAAAGCGTTATCGACGGAAATAGAAGCAGTATCGATACCCGGATGAGATCGCTTGCAAGAAACGGAAGCACACCCTTAAACGTCTGCGATATGGGAATGTCGCCCGCCATTTTATTGATAATAAAAACGTTGAGACCAACCGGTGGTGTGATCAGACCAACTTCGACTACGATCAGGGTTAGTATCCCGAACCAAATTGCTGTCTCCTCTCCAGTTAGTCCAAAATCAAGGGTCATTATGAGCGGAAAAAAAATGGGTATCGTGAGTAAGATCATCGCGAGGCTGTCCATCAAACATCCGAGAACCAAATACAAAAACAGAATTAGTATCAAGATATAGATTGGCTCGATGTTTGCCGCGGTAACGAGATCTACTAAAAATATTGGTAGTTGAGAAAGTGCGATCAGTGAGTTGAAGAATTCAGCCCCCAGTAAAACCAGGAAAATCATCGCCGAAGTCAGGGCAGTGCTTTCAATAACTTCCAATAGCCTCGCGAAATTAAATTCTTTCTGGAATGAAGCAACCAGCCCGGTGCCAAAAGCGCCAATAGCTGCGCCTTCTGTCGGGGTAAACCACCCTAAGTAAATTCCACTAATCATTGTGATGAAAATCAGAAGGACATGCCAAATTGATAGAGATAGCTTCAATCGCTCTCGCCAGTTGATTCTGATTGAGGCAGGTCCAGCGTCTGGGAGAATTCGGACATAGATTGCGACCGCGAGCATGTAACCAATTGCGGCCATTGCACCCGGAACAAATGCTGCCAGAAACAGCTTTGCGATATTTTGTTCGGTGAGAATGGCAAAGATAATGAGGATTACTGAGGGCGGGATCAATATTCCTAACGTGCCACCTGCAGCGAGAGCGCCCGTGCTAAGGGCCGGCGAATAGCCCAAGCGCCGTAGTTCCGGCAGCGCAACTTTTCCCATGGTTGCAGCAGTGGCTAAAGATGAGCCGCAAATTGCGCCAAAACCGGCACAACCTCCGATAGCGGCCATCGCGACTCCTCCTTTCCGGTGACCCAGAAACGCGCTTGCACATTTAAATAATGATTCACTCATGCCAGCTTTGGT